>NZ_JBRAGO010000037.1:0-39461 GCF_052746595.1 Leptodesmis sp. | reverse complement strand
CGATCTTGGGAAGCCCGCACCGTATGCGTAGCATTGGTGTCGGGAGGATGTCACGTAGAAGCAAACCTGATATACTCTGGTTTTCACTCGTCCCTGTTTTTTCCCTTGTGCCTGCTCTACTTGCGACGAATGACGGATAACAAACTGTATGGAAATTCTCTCGGTTACGCTGAAGAACTTCAAATCCCACAGCGATCGCCACTTTGTCTTTCAACCGGGTACGAATGCGATCTGTGGCGAGAATGGAGCAGGCAAGACCAGTATTCTGGAAGCGATCGCCTGGGTCTTGTTTGACTATTCTGGCGATTACACCAAAGAGGATCTAATTCGCAACGGGTCCGGCAGTGCCCAGGTACAAGTTGCCTTTGTTTCCAATCGGGATGGGCGCACCTATGAAGTTCATCGCTGTACTACCAAAAGTTATACCCTGTACGATCCGCAGCTTAAGGAACGTCTGCCCTACAACCGAATTAAAGAGGAAGTACTGCCCTGGTTGCGGCAACATTTGGGGGTTTCACCAGGAACGGATTTGAGTCAGCTTTTTTCCAGCACTATTGGTGTTCCTCAAGGCACTTTTGCGGCTGATTTTCTGCTGACCAAAGAACGACGCAAGGCCATTTTTGACAAAATCCTGAAGGTTGAAGAATATCAGCACACCTGGAAAAAATTGGCAGACCTGGAAAAGTATGCCAAGACACAGGTGGAGGATTTGGAAAAAGAGATTGCTCGGTATCAGGCTGACCTGCAGGAACTAGAAGGGCTGAATCAAAAGCATCTGGAACAGCGGCAGGAGATTGAACAGGTACAGGCCAATTTGCAGCAGGCCCAGCAACGATTAGCCGACCTACAACGGGAGCGGGACGAATTGAGTAGTTTGGCGGCTCGATCGCAACAACTCGACCTGCACCTTACCCAACTCCAACCTCGCCTGCAAAGCCAAGCTAAACACTTAGAGCGATTACAGAAAGATTTGGAAACTGCAGAAGTTGCCGCTGCTATTTGTACCAAAAATCGAGAGTCCTACCAAATTGTGCAGCAGGCTGATGCTACCTTGCGCGAACTGGAACAACAGCGCGGTCTGGCCGAGACATTGCAACATCAACTGCGGCAGCAGACAGAACAATTGAGCGATCGCCAGCAGGAACGCACCAAATTGACGCTGCAATTGAACCGTTTAAAGGAGGCGGCTCAGGAAATTCAGCACTTAGAACCTCTGGCCCAGCGACAAATGCAACTGGAAACCATTCAGCAAACCGTCAGTCAGCAGTTACAGACCTGCACCGTTTTGCGGCAAACTTTGCAGGAACGAGAAAAACGGTTGGAACAACTGCAGGTTCGCCATGCTCAAATTGGGCAGCAGATTCAGGAATTGCAGGCGCTGCAACCTGCGATCGCAGAAATTTCTGACCTGGAACAGCAACAGCACTGCTATCAGGAACAACTCAGCCGAATTGCTGCCGCGACTCAGTTTGAAGCCGATCTGCGGCATCTCTGGCAACAATCCCAGACCGCAGGCGATTGCTTCCTGACCCAGACCCAGCAGGCCAAAAAGACTGTCAAAGAATTACAACAGGCTGTTCCTTTATGGAGTTCAGCACTGGCAGAAATTCTCACGGTTCTGGAAAGTGGGCAATCCTGGCAAAAACAGATGCACGCTGCACTGAACGAAATTCTGGCTGATTTAAGCGCACAAGCTTCTCCCGAAACCCTGGCTCATCATTTACAACAGGTACAAACTCGACTGCAAACGGCACGTCAGTATCAGGCCAGGTATGCCAACCTGGATCGCTGGCTGACTAATCAGAGCCAACTTGAGACGGAAATGGCTGAATTGCAGAGCAGTCTGACCCAATTGCAAACCCAACTGGCACAAGAGCCTGTTTTACAAGATAAGTATGCTCAACTGGCCGAAGAATTAACACGCCTGGACAATCCCAGAGGACGGCTGCGACTGCGGCAGGAAGAATTACAGCAGGAAGCGGCGTTGAAGTCTCAGATGATGGAAGTTTGTGCTGCCTGTAGTGAGATTGAACAGGCGATCGCCAATCTGAAGCAGCAATTAACCGAATTCAGCCGCCTTTCCGAGCAAATCCAGGCCCAGCAAGCTTTACGAGCCGCCCATCGAGAGGCTTACGAAATTTACGTCAAAAATCGGGAAGTGGCTAATTCTCGCAAGCAAAAATATCAGCAAGTGCAGGACGCGATTGCCGAGTTGCAAGCATTGGAGCAGCAACAGCAGGATTTAAATGCTGAACGCGATCGCCTGCGTCAAACTTTTGACCCGGACTACTTCCAGGCCGTGCAACAGTCTTACCAGGACGCCAAAGACCAAACCGTTGCGCTGAGCGCCCGATTACCGGATATGCTGAAATATCTAGAGGAACTGGAACAGCAACTTCTGCGATTAGCGTCCCTGCAAATAAAACTTACCGAGGCTCAAACCCAGCTAGAGCAAAAACGCAAAACTGAGCGGTTTATTAAATTTGCCCGCAAAGCCTACAAAGAAGCTGGCCCTCGGATTACGGAACGCTACATCCAGACTATTTCGCGAGAAGCTGATAAACTCTTCCGGGAGCTGCTCAACCGCTCCAATGTCAATCTGCAATGGACGCGGGATTACGAGATCTTGATCCAGGAAAGTGGTCACCAACGGCGATTTGTGAATCTCTCCGGTGGGGAGCAAATGTGTGCTGCTTTAGCTGTTCGCCTTGCCCTGCTGAAAGTGCTGGCCGATATTGATATTGCCTTTTTCGATGAACCCACCACCAACATGGACAGAACGAGGCGAGAACATCTAGCCGAAGCGATCGCTAATCTCAAAACCTTCCGTCAACTGTTTGTGATCAGCCATGACGACACGTTTGAGAAAATCACGGAAAATATCATTGTGGTCGAACGAGAAGGATAGGTATATTCCTGTGTACAGCTTAGTATGAGGCAAAGGATTTTAGTTCAGTATCATTGCCCGAATGCCTTACCCTTGCTTAGACAGGAACCATTGCGGGTTCAGTAGCCCAGCGACCCATTGCATTGCCGATTACCGCTAATTCTTGCATCAGCAGATCGAAGCGATCGGGTGTAAGGGATTGCGGTCCATCCGATAGGGCTTTTTTGGGATTGGGATGAACTTCAATCATCAAAGAGTCGGCACCGGCAGCAATAGAGGCGGCAGCCATCGAGGGCACATATTCCCATTTGCCGGTTCCATGGCTGGGATCAATCATGATCGGCAAGTGAGTCAACTGGCGGAGTACTGGAACTGCCGCCAGATCCAGGGTGTTGCGAGTGTACTTGCTATCGAAGGTACGAATTCCTCGTTCACAGAGAATCACATTCGGGTTGCCTGCGGCCAGGATGTACTCTGCAGCCATTAGCCATTCTTCGATCGTGGCTGACATCCCGCGTTTCAACAGAATGGGTTTATCCTGTGCGCCGACTTTTTTTAGCAGGGAAAAATTTTGCATATTGCGGGCACCAATCTGAATTACATCTGCCACTTCTGCCAGTGGCTCCAGGTCGGCGGCATCCATTAGTTCTGTAATGATCCCCAGGCCACTCTCTTGCCGCGCTCTTGCCAGCAGGCCCAGGGCACTTTCTCCATGTCCCTGAAACGCATAGGGAGAGGTGCGCGGCTTGAAAGCTCCTCCCCGGAGAAACTTTGCTCCTGCTGCTTTCACCCGTTGGGCCGTCTCCACAATCATGGTCTCGTTTTCCACCGAACAAGGGCCTGCCACAATCACGATCGAGTGATGTTCACCAAAGTAGACGGGGCCATTGGGGGTAGGAACTATGACCTCGCTGGGTTCTCCATGCCGATATTCCCGACTGGCCCGCTTATAAGGCTTCTCAACCCGCAGCACTTCTTCAATCCAGGGACTGGCTTCCTGAATCTGCAGCGGATCCAGGTCAACCGTTTCCCCAACCAGACCAATCACAACCTTATGCTTGCCAACAATTTTTTCCGGGCTAAGCCCCCAACTGGCAAACTCTTCCGTCAGACGAGTCACTTCAGCTTCGGGCGACCCCACTTTCATGACGACAATCATGCTGCTTATCCTTAAATGATGGGTGAGTAGAGAAGGATGAATCGAGTGTCTATCAACGGAAGATTCAATTTTTCTGTTTGGCAGTTCGCCAGGATTCCACAGTCCGGCCAAAATTGACACGAAACTCGCTCCAGCCCAGCCAGTTTCCCAGACGATCTTCGTCCCAGGAGGCGGACAGAGCACCATAGCTGAGGCCCAAAACTCCCAGCCCAAAACAACCCAGGCTAACCAGAAAAACAACGACCGTTGGCAGCTTAAAGATGTGCTGGCTGACGATGATGTAGCTAACCACAAACGTCAACATTCCCATTGCTGTAGGGATGCCACAGAAGAAGGCCATACGACGGGTCATCCGTTTGGTGATGACTTCGGGAATACCCGTTGCCGCTTTCTGAGTGGCACTTTTCTCAGCAGCTGTACCTTTCCCCTTAGACCCATCCAACTTGGCTGATTGTCCAGCATTATCTTTGCTGGAAGCCGCTGCCGGAGCAGCTTTTTTAGGAGCTTTTTTGCGATTTTGAGCAGGCTCAAAGGGAAGGCGAGACTTTTCCTCAGCAGTACTCTCCTTGGAAAAGCCTTTGGTGTCATTTTTGGGCCTATTGCCTTGCTTGCTGTTACCTTTAGCCTGCCGGGAGTCCGATGCCATAGTGTGCCGTTCCTGAATTAACCGCGAATTCCCAATCTACCGATCAAAGCTTTGTAGCGATCGCGGTCTTGCTTCTGGATATAGGCCAGCAAGCGCTTGCGTTGACCGATCATTTTCAGCAAGCCCAGGCGAGAAGAGTGGTCTTTTTTATTGCCTTTCAGGTGTTCACTGAGGCGGTTGATGCGTTCGGTCAGCATCGCCACTTGTACATCGGCGGATCCAGTATCCGTTTCGTGGATTTGGTATTCCGAAATCAGTTCTTGTTTGCGCTGTTGCAGCAGAGCCATGAGCAGTATAAACTTCCTATCTTCATCAAGTCAGCAGTCTCTGATCATACCATAGGGATTTGGGAGTTGAAGGTGTTATTCCATGACCCAGGTAGAAAAAGGCAGGAGGCAGCAACGTTAGAACTCAAGCAATCCCTCTGCCTTTTTGCTTCTGCCTTATCGGCTCAACCAGGCGATCGCCTCCCGGATCCACTCCTCCGGGTCTTCCTGCTTTGAGAGAGCCGTACTCTGACCCACGGCCTCCAGGGCTTGAGCAATCTCACTGTTGGTATAGCCCAGTGCCAGCAATGTCATTTCTACATCTTCTTGAATACTCAACACTGGTCCTGCGGCTGGAACCGGCATCACCCCAGCCTGCTGTCGCCATTCTGCCAGCTTCGATCGCAATTCCAGCGCAATTCGTTCTGCCGTTTTGCTGCCCACTCCCGGAGTTTTAGCCAGAGCGCGGGTATTGCCCGTGACGATCGCCTGCACCAGATCCTGCAACCCCAGGGTATCCAGCAACGCCACCGCTAGTTGCGGCCCAATCCCACTGACACTCACCAACTGCCGGAATAAATCCCGCTCTGCCGCCGTCCCAAAGCCGAACAACGTCATTCGATCTTCCCGAAATTGCAGATAAGTAAAGATCTGCACCAACTCCCCCACCGCAGGCAACTGCATCAACAAGCGCGGCACGATCTGCACATCGTACCCCACCTGATTCACATCCAGCGTCAGCACCACCCGATTCCCATGCTTCTGAATGCTGGCGATCGTCCCCTTCAGGTAGCCAATCATGTATCCCCAATCCCCGATCCCCTACTGCGGTCTAGGGAAATCCGAAGCCGGACGGAAATTCTCCACCGGAACCCCCTGCAAAGCTCGTTGCATAAAGTTGCGCCAGATGGGAGCAACGTAAGTTCCGCCTGTAGCCCCGTAGCCAATCGGGGAGTAATCATCATTACCGGCCCAGACTGCAGCTGCCAGTTGAGGGACATAGCCGACAAACCAGATGTCTCGCTCCGATGAGGTGGTGCCAGTTTTCCCGGCAGCGGGGCGATCGAGGGCAGCAGAGGTTGCCGTACCACTCTCAATGACACTCTGAAGGGTACTGTTCAATGCAGCCGCAGCCCAGGGATCCAGAACTAACTGAGGTTTAGGGGTATTGTCGAGCAAGACATTTCCGGAACTATCTGTGACTTGAACAATAAAGGTGGTTTCAGAATACCAACCATTGCTGGCAAAGGTGGCAAAGGCTCCGGCCATTTCTAGAGGAGTCAGATCCACAGCACCTAATGGCAAAGACACCACAGGTTCGATCGGACTGCGAATCCCTAACGTCCGACAAATATCAATCACTTTATTCAAACCAACTTCCTGCCCTAGCTTAACAGCAGGAACATTACGAGACATAGCTAATGCTTGACGGATGGAGATAGGGCCAGAGAAGGAACCATCATAGTTTTGCGGGTAGTACATTTCATAGCCATCGGGATAGCCAACTGGACTGTCATCCACGATGGAGTCAGGGCTGTACTTGCCGGAAGCAAAAGCAGCGTAGTAGACAAATGGTTTAAAAGCGGATCCAGGCTGACGAAGTGCCTGAATTGCCCGGTTATATTGGCTCTTGTGGTAGTCTACCCCACCCACCATGGCCTTGACAAAGTGAGTGCGCGGATCGACAGCCACTAGCGCCATCTGATCCGCATAGACACCCTGAGCCAGCAAACTTTCATGCCCTGCTTTGACGACATCCTCCGCCATCCGCTGAAACTTGGTGTCAATGGTAGTCTGAACTCGCATCCCTCCCTTGAGGACGGCATCTCGTCCAAACTTGCGGGTCAGTTCCTGCACCGTGGCCTCGGTCAGATAGGGAATCTGACTGGTTTGAAAGGAAGTAATTTTGCCTAATTTGAGCGGTTGTTTGAGAGCTTCACTGGCTTCGCTGGCAGTGATCCACTTCAAGTCCACCATGCGGTTGAGTACTTGCTGTTGCCGCTGCTTGGCTGCCTTCGGGTTAACAAACGGACTGAGGTTTTCTGGGGCCTGAATCAGGCCAGCCATCATAGCCGACTCAGCCAGGGTTAAATCGGCGGCAGGTTTACCAAAGTAGCTTTGAGCAGCGGTTTCAGCCCCATAGGTGTTGTGGCCCCAGTAGACCTGATTCAGATACATTTCCAGAATCTGATCTTTGGTAAAAATTTGCTCCACCCGCATCGACAGGACAGACTCAGCCAATTTGCGGCTAAAGGCTTGTTTCGGGTTGAGAAATAGGTTTTTCACCAATTGCATGGTCAGGGTGGAACCCCCTTCCACCGTTCGTCCTTCCGACCAGTTGGCACGAAACGCCCGTACAACAGCCCCTGGGTTAACTCCGTGATGCTGGTAAAAATGGCTGTCCTCAATGGCGATTACGGCCCGCTTCAAATGGGGAGAAATTTTGTCGAGCGGAACTACTTCCCGATTTGCCTCTCCATGCAGACTGGCAATCAGTTTCCCCTTAATGTCGTAAATGTGAGTCGTTTCTGTGGGGGCATAGCTGCGGAGAACGCGCACATCAGGCAGGTTGCGGAAGCTGATGGCTAAACCAACCAGTCCGCCTGCAAATACCGAACTGATGAGCATGGTCATTCCCAGCAAGGTTCCCCCAGTGACTTTGCCAACGGCTCCCGCAAAGTGAAGCAGGGGGTCTTGATCAGAGGTTTGGCGTTTTTGCCGAAGGGTGTTAGAGGACACGACCGTTTTCCTGTAAGAGCAGTGGGCTAGATAATACCTTCAGAGAAGGAAGTTGTGAATGTTTTTTCTGGAAAGAACTCTTACCAATAACTCTTTTCATATAGATAGAAGTGATTCAGAAAGATATGGCTGCACGATAGCATACTTTAGCAAAAGAAAATCTGGGACTGTTAGGGGTGGCCACTAAACGGGTTAGAGTAAAGTTCGGTGGAAGTGGGCAGGGTTTTTGATGCCGTTTCATAGCTCAGCCGCGATCGCCTTCAGGAATCACAATAAAGTACTTTGAGTTTTATTTAGGCTGTGTCAGGTGATAGCTCTAATATTCCCGATCGAGATGTAGGGCAATGCCTGAGCGTGAAGCATTACGCTGCGCTAACACATCCTACGGGAGAGTTCAGAGTTATTAAATCTGTGATCCTAGAATTTTAGTTAACCCCTTTCGTGAATGTTAAGTTAGCCCGTGAGTGAAAAAGCCACCCTTGATCCGCAATCGTTAACCCCCAGTTCCTCGTCTTCTGTTGTCGCAACTTTGGACTGGCTCAACCGGGGCACCAGCGAGATTTTTCCCAATCAGCCTGATTCCAATAATCCTGATGAAAATCTGGTACAGCGGTTGTTGAACAGCGATCGTCCGCTGCGCGTCAAGTTAGGAATCGATCCTACAGGTTCTGATATTCATGTTGGCCACAGCATTCCTGTGCGAAAGTTGCGGGCCTTCCAGGATGCAGGCCACACGGCTGTTTTAATTATTGGGGATTTCACGGCCCGGATTGGCGATCCTACTGGCAAGTCAGAAGTACGCCGCCAGTTGACTGCAGCGGAAGTCGCCGCGAATGCTAAAACTTATCTGGATCAAGTCCGTCCAATTCTGGACTTTGACACGCCCGGACGGTTAGAAATTCGTTACAACTCCGAATGGCTATCTGCTCTCGATTTGGCCAAGATTCAGGAGTTGCTGGCGACGATGACCGTTGGGCAAATGCTGGCCAAAGAAGGGTTTGTGGAACGCTACGAAAAAGGTAATCCCATCTATCTGCATGAATTTCTCTATCCCTTAATGCAGGGCTATGACTCTGTTGCAGTGCAGGCGGATGTGGAACTGGGAGGCACGGATCAGAAGTTCAACATTGCCGTGGGACGGGATTTACAACGCCATTTCGGAATGCGGCCTCAATTTGGGTTATTGTTGCCGATTTTGATTGGCACCGATGGTGTGCAGAAGATGTCCAAATCCTTGGGCAACTACGTGGCGCTGACGGATGATCCGTTGACGATGTACTCCAAACTGGAAAAAATCCCCGATCATCTGTTGCAACAGTATTTCGAGTTACTGACCAATCTGCCCCTCGATCGCCTCCCGGACAATCCCCGTGAGTGCCAGAAACTGTTGGCCCTGGAAGTCGTCTCGCAATATCACGGAAAGGAAGCCGCTATAACTGCCCAGAAGGCGGCTGAGGATCTGGTGAAAGGGGGGGGCAAAACCCAGACTGATGTGGTGCCAGAATTTTCCCTGGCCTCGGTACAATTTCCAGCTAAACTCTTTTTCATCGTCAGTGCTAGCGGTTTGTGCAAGAGCAGTTCCGATGCCCGTCGGCAAATTCAAGGGGGAGCGGTGAAGCTGGACGGCGATCGGGTCGATCAGGTCGATCTCACCTTTGCATCCGCCTCTGATCTGATTGGACGCACTCTCAGCGTCGGCACCAAACGCTTTGTCCGCCTGGTGCAGTAAGGAAGATGCAGTAAGGAAATAGGGAGTAGGGAAGTGAAGTGGGTGAGTGGGTGAGTAGGTGAGATAATGCGAGACGACTTGCTGTTTAGTCATCCTGCTATCTGATTACCCTAATCCCCAATTCCAATCTCCAATCCCTGATGCTCGATCTCTCAAAGTAGTTTCCCCCGCGATGCAGTTGTCCTCCTCAGTTCGAATTCTGTTTGCTCTGGCTATGGCTCTGAGTCTTTCGGCTTGCAATAGCAAATCTTCCCAATGCAGCAGACTCTCCTCGGCGATTAACAAAATTCAGCCGATCGCCCAACAGTTTCAACAAGAAAGCAAGAATTTTGAAACTGCTGCCAAAGCTGCTGGAGCCAAAAACGATCTGAAAGCCTTTAAAGCGGCTGCTACCAGTTCGGCACAAGAATTCAACACCTTAACCGAGAAGATGGACGAGCTAATCCAGGAGATTCAAGCTTTGAACTTGAAGGATGAAACGCTAATTGGTTTACAGGGGCAGTATGTGGAAAATGCAAAAGCCACTAACTCGACTTTCAGGGAAATCAGTTCTGCTCTCACTACCATTGGCGAGAGCAACAACTCGGCGGAAGGACTGAAAAGTAGCCAGCAAGCAGTCACTACTGTAACTCAGACGACCAAAAAATTGAGTACTCTGGTTCAGGAAGAAGGCAAAATGGTGACGGACTTTAAAAGCTACTGTGAGGGGAAGAAGTGAAGATCGCCGATCGGATTATTGTGCCGCTGGATGTGCCAACAGATGAGGAGGCGATCGCACTGTTAGATCAATTACCACAGGTAACCTTCTGGAAGGTGGGGTTAGAACTGTTCGTAGCCAGTGGCCCCAGAATTTTGCAGGAACTCAAGTCGCGCCAGAAGCGGATTTTTTTAGACCTGAAGTTTCACGATATCCCTAATACAGTGGCGGGAGCCTGTCGATCAGCGGCGCGGTATGGGGTGGATTTGATTACCGTGCATGCGACGGCGGGCAAGGATGCGCTGAAAGCAGCCCAAGCAGCAGTGGAAGCAGGAGCCGCAGAAGCCGATCAGTCAGTGCCTCAATTATTAGCCATTACAGTTCTAACTAGTTTAAGTGCGCGATCGCTGGCCTTTGAGTTGAAAATCCCCCTGGAATTGCCAGAATATGCCCTGCACATGGCGTTAATGGCTGAGGAATGTGGCTTTCCGGGTGCTGTGTGTTCGCCCCAGGAAGTCAGTCATCTACGGCAAGCCTGTGGCGATCGCTTCCTCTTGGTTTGTCCGGGGGTTCGTCCGATCTGGGCCATTGCTGCCGATCAGCGTCGTACCTTGACTCCGCGAGAGGCTTTTGAAGCAGGAGCAAACTATCTAGTCATTGGGCGACCGATTACGACTGCCGCTGATCCCAGTGCTGCCTTTCAACAAATTTGTGAGGAGAGTTTCCCTTTTTGACCGTTGGATAGCGAATTCGGCGGGAAGGGGGTTGCCCTAGAGTTCAATCGGGCGGCTTTTTGCGCAGTTTGGGCGTGGGGGTAGGTGTGCCAATCAACGCTAAAACGGATGCAAAAACGCAGTTTGACCAGGGGATTTTTAACTCAGCGGAAGGGTTCGTGGATCATCGAGTTTGGCTGCTTTTCTTTTCTAATTAGTCTAAACTCCAGATCAATTTCAATCAGATCCAATCTCCGACCCCTAATCTCCACTACCTCCTTACCTCCTTTTCAAATCCTGCAGTCAACAGGTCGTTTAACTGTTATACTTGGTTTGACTCGGATCTATGCGATTTCAACGCCCAAACCTTGTCAGGACCGGAAGGTAGCAGCAATACGGGATGCTTGAGATAGGCGTAGAATCCGGGTCTCTTTTATGGAAAGAAATTAGATGGGTGCCCACTTCGCTTCATCAGGTGCCTGTTGCTTTCAGAATCTTGGATAAAAACCAACTATTTGACAAATGACGAAGAATGAAGCACAGTCTGCTGGATTCGGTTTTCCGCAACAAAATCAGATGGGCAGTCGATAGGCTTTCTGCGTATCCTAAAGGCAGAAGCGATCGCAATTTGTAGAGTGCTCATCAGTCGGAAGGAGTATAAGACGCTATGGGTTTGGGTGATTTAGTTCAGAAGGCAGTTTATCTGGGCGTTGGCTTGGCTTCTCTGGCCAGTGAAAAGGCGACCGAAAAGCTGGCAGAGTTGCGCGTTCAGGTGCAAAAGTTAGCCGATGAAATGGTGGAGCGGGGGGAAATGACCACCGAGGAGGCTCGTCGCTTCGTGGATGACATGCTTAACAAAGCGCAGGAAAGTGTTCCTGCTAAGCCTTCTACATCGCGGCCTGCTGAACCCAGACGGATTGAAATTTTGGTAGAAGACGAGCCTGTGACGTCTACTACATCGCAAGTGTCAGAAAATGATGTGGAAGAAATGCGACGACGAGTACTGGAATTGCAGGAAGAACTGAGACGGCTCAAAAATAATTAAACCTTATCTAAGTCCAAAGGCGTAGTTTCTCTGATCGGAAAACGATCATCCTCTAGCTGGACTTGGTTTAGGAGATGTCTTGAAGCTATTTCCAGGGAAGGATGTGAGTTAAGATAGCTCCATTGCTCCAGTATTGCAATTATGAATCGGCAACCCCGTCTGAGAGTGTCATGGACAGTTGGTTAAGAGAATTTTTTGAGATGATGCAATCCGTAGTGGATGACGTTGAACAGTTTTTGACCGAGGTTTCCAAAGAATTTGAGGGGATGGTAGACGTGGTTTTTGATGCCTCTGAAGCGATCGCTGCCCAGGTGCAAACCACCCTCGCCCCTGACCTGGAACAACGGATTGATGAATTCTTTGACCCGATTCTGGAAGCCTATCTGGATTGTGAAGTGGCGATGATCGAAGATACTGTGCAACCCGTTGTCCATACTGTCGAGCCAATGTTGAACAACCATCCTGCCTGTGTTGGCTGTCATCACTACCACGGACAGGTGTATAACGGTGTGATGTTGGTTTGCGGAATGCATCCCTACGGCTGGGAAGGTGAGAAATGCCCGGATTGGGAATCAACCTGGAAAGGGCAGGAGAGTGGAGAATAAGGGAAAGAAGTGTCCTACTGGCCCTTGGCCTTTACCGATCGCGAGGGCATAGCGGAGGGCCGTTGTCACGTATCCTTTAGCCGCACGGGTGGCTGTAAGGGGAGGATGACCAAGAGCAAGATTGGCCGCGATCGCCGCAGATAGGGTACAGCCTGTGCCATGCGTGTTCGGAGTATCCACAGTCGCGGTTTGGAGGATTTCTAGCTGCTGGCCATCAAACCAGACATCTACGCCACGCAAGTTGCCTGCCATCCCGCCACCTTTCACTAAAACTGCTTTCGCTCCCTGCTGATGAATTTGCTGGGCAGCCATCTGCATTTCTTCCAGAGTCTGAATTTCCATTCCCGTGAGAATTTGAGCTTCATAGCGGTTGGGCGTAAGAATGGTGGCTTTGGGGATGAGGGCAGTTCGCAGCGTGGCGATCGCATCATTATCAATCAGTTGCGCTCCTGTGCGAGAAACCATCACCGGATCAATCACCAAATTTGACAATCCCAGGGCTTCTACCTGTTCAGCTACGGTGGCAATAATCGCTTGATTCAGCAACATCCCAGTCTTTGCCGCCTGCACGCCGATATCAGTTACCACCGCTTCCATCTGAGCCGCTACCGCTTCCGGTGGTAAAGCATCTACCCGGTTTACTCCCAACGTATTTTGGGCCGTAATGCAAGTCAGAGCACTGGTGCCATGCACTTTATGAAAAGCAAACGTCCGTAAATCTGCCTGAATTCCTGCCCCCCCACCGCTATCCGATCCGGCAATGGTGAGGGCTACGGGGATGGTTGGCATCAAGGAGTTGGGCATAGGAGAGTGAGGAGTAGGGGAAGAGTTAAAAGGGAAGAAGGAAGAAGGAAGAGGCAATAGGGAAGAGGGGATGAGTCGGTGCCCTCCCCCCCTCCATCTGCTATGATAAAAAGAAAGTGTTAAGAAAAATTTCAACTATGAAGCTGACCTGGATTGATCTGAATAGCTGGATCTTTCAACTGGCTGGGAAAACCGTGCTGGTCGATCCCTGGCTGGTCGATTCGATGGTGTTTTATGGTCAGCCCTGGTTATTTACCGCTGCTCATAGTACTCCTCCAGCTTTTACACCTGAAACCTTACCCCCCATTGATGTAATTCTGCTCTCTCAGGGATTGGATGATCATTGCCATGTGCCAACCCTGGAAAAGCTGGATCGATCGCTGCCGGTAGTGGCTTCTCCAACGGCTGCTAAAGTCGTCAAAAAACTAGGCTATCAACAGATTACGCCTCTAATGGCCTGGGAGGAAACCACGATTGCCCCCAATCTGCACATCACAGCCATCCCAGGGCCAGAGATTCAACCCGGACAGACAGAGAATGGCTACTTATTAAAAGATCTGCAAACGGACAAAACCCTTTACTACGAACCGCATCAGTTTCCTTTTCAGGCTGCTGAACGAATCGGCAAAGTTGATGTCGCGATCGCCCCCGTGATTGGCCAGATCTTTCCCCTGTTGGGACAGGTCGTGATGGGGCCGCAGCAAACCCTGCAAATGCTACAAGCACTCCATCCCCAATTTTTCCTACCCACCACACGGGGAGAGATTCGCGCCACTGGCCTCTTACCCATGCTGACCCAGAGTGTTGGCAGTGTGGAAGAATTTCGCGATCGCCTGATCGCCTCCGGTCTCTCCACCAAACTGCTGGTTCCCAATCCTGGGGAAAGTGTTGAGTGCTAAGTTTTGGGCTTTAAATCTTACCCAAGTCCAGAACCGTAGTTTGTCTGATCGGAAAACGACCGTTCTCTAGCTGGACTTGGTTTAGGTTGAAAAATCTAACTCAAAACTTAAAACTTAGTCCTTAAACTCTCACCTTGGTGGTCGTCGTCGTTGCAGGAATTCTGGAATATCCAGTCCCGGCTTCGTGCGATCAAGCGGACTGGGAGATGGTGGTGGGGCAATCGGTTGACTGGGAGATGGGGGCGGTACAGGTCGCTTCAAACCAGTTGGTTGAATCATCTGACGAGCCTGGGGTTCTCCTGTAAATCCGGTAGCGATCACTGTAATCCGCAACTCGCCTTGTAAGCGTTCGTCAATCACGGCACCAAAAATAATATTGGCATTCGGATCGACGACTTCGTAAATGATTTCTGCTGCCGCATTTACTTCATGCAGAGTCAGGTCACTGCCACCCGTAATGTTAAAGACTACACCACGAGCACCATCGATCGAGGACTCCAGTAGGGGAGAGGAAATCGAAGCCATAGCGGCTTCTCGTGCTCTCGATTTACCCGTGCCAATGCCAATTCCCATCAGCGCTGATCCGGCATCTGCCATCACGGCTCGCACATCGGCAAAGTCCACGTTCACCAGACCCGGAATGGTAATGATGTCCGAAATGCCCTGCACGCCCTGACGGAGAATATCATCCGCCGCCCGGAATGCTTCCTGGACAGGAGTTTGTTCGGAAATCACCGAGAGTAATTTATCGTTGGGAATCACAATCAGGGTGTCTACACGGCTTTGCAGCGCTTCAATGCCTTCTTCCGCCTGACTACCACGCCGCCGCCCTTCAAAGGTAAACGGACGGGTGACAATTCCAACGGTCAGGGCACTCAGTTCCTTCGCAACTTCAGCCACGATCGGAGCGGCTCCGGTTCCAGTACCGCCCCCCATGCCTGCAGTGATAAAGATCAGATCGGCACCCTCCAGAGCCGTCGCAATTTCATCCCGGGACTCCTCTGCTGCCTTTTGACCGATCGCCGGATTTCCGCCTGCACCCAATCCACGAGTTAATTTCTGACCAATTTGTAGCGGGTGTGGAACCGGGGAACCGCTCAAGGCTTGAGCATCGGTATTAATCGACCAGAACTCAACTCCTGCTAGGTCACTGGCAATCATCCGGTTGACAGCATTCCCTCCTCCTCCGCCAACCCCAACCACTTTAATCTTAGCTACACTGCCTGGCACGATTTTATTACTCCTGGGTTCTTCTCCAACTAGCCCGTTTGTATTTATCCCCTGATGGCTATGGGAACTGGAGGTATGGAACGAGCTTGCATCACCTGTCGCCAGAGAAAAGTTGGGTTGTCCATCGGGGCCGGAGCCTTGGTGATTATGTCCTAAGCTGTTATTAAGTGTCATTGGAAATATGAGGCAACTAACTTAGCAATAAATGTCATCTGAAGTCAGATTAAGTACAAACAACTTCCCAAGCTGAGCGACATTGATCAACTATAAGGTAAGTCGTTTGAAAAACCAAACCTGCTGAAAATTTGGCAAAGTCTCACAACCTCGGTAGTGGCTGGCTTTAACACAATAAGTTCCCTCACAGCTTGTCACCATCATTTACTTTTTGGGCTAGGGATTGTCAGATTTAACAGATTCTTCCACCTTTGATGACTCTTTCGGAGCTTCTCTGGAGGAAATCAGTTGAAGCGTTGGACTGGTAGGGTTCCTGAGATTAATAAATTCAATCTGACTCGGACTGATCTGGTTCGGCAGTTTCCGCATTCTATCCAGGGTTTTAATCTGCTCGGGAAAACGCGACCCGAAGGAACCTAAATGCACTACTCCCAACTCAGTTTTAAGAACGATATTGGCAGGATTTTGAATGTCAATTTCAGTAATTTTTACGGGACTGCGACTGGTCTCCCAGTATAGTTGGGGCCAGATAGCATGATAGTGGTCAAAATTGCCAATGACCTTCAGATCAGGGAGTTTCATGGAGCGAGTAATGGCTTCATAATTCTCGATTTGAATTTGCAGACCATTCTGGTCCAGCAGCCAAGCTCGCAGAACTCCTCCCTTGTCTCTAGATGTTTTCTGATAGAGGTACTGCAGATCACTTTGGCTAAGCAGGGCGATCGCCACTGGGTAACGTTCCTTAATCCGAATGGTCAGGCTAGGGGGAAAGAGTTGCCGGCTCACTACCACATCGGCAATGGGGGCCTTTGTCATCAATTCTTTTGCGATCGCCTGGGGTTCCAATCGGAGTAAAGATTGGGGATAGGAGATTGGGAGGAGCGATCGAATCATTTGAGATTGAAGTAAATGATTGCCTTCAATCTTTACCTGTTCAGGCTTTTGGATTAACCAAACTGGCAAAGTAACGACCCAAACGGTTCCTCCTGCCAGAGTACAGACTGCCAATGCACGCCAGACTGTCTGTAAAAAACGGACACGACGCTGACGACGCAATTGCTGCCGTCGCTGAGCCAAATCTGATTGAGACAGGGGGGAGAAGCTACCAGTCATACAATCCACCCATTTGCTTTTCTCATTTAATCACTCATTCCATTTTCTGTAAGCTTTAGACAGGAAATAGTGGAATGAAGAGGAAAAAAGGAGAAAGAAAGAATCAGCGATCGGGGATCAGGAATTGGGGGTTGGAGGTCAGGGATTAGACATCAGGGATTAGACATCAGGGATTCGGCATTTGTCCTTGGTCATTTGCTACCCTATCTTCCCTGCCACTCCTCCACCCATCCACTTTTAACTCTCAACTCTTAACTCTTAACTCTTTCCCTAATTCCCAATCCCTAATCCCCATTTCCTTACCCCGATGCTTCCTGTAACTGAATGGCTACTCGCTCACCAAATTCAGGATCAGTGTTGGCTAAACCCAGGAGTTGTAAATATTCCTGGCGGGTTAATCCGGCTTTTTCAATAATGGCCAGTGCCTCCGCTTCAATTTCTTGCTCAATTCGCAGAGATTCCGACTCAGTTTCAGCGGCTTGCAATTCTCCCTCCCGGCTTTCAATTAGCTTCACTACCTGCAGGCAGGCATAGACAAATTGGCTCACTTTCTCCGAGGGAATGTTTCCAGGATCGAGGCTGAGTCGAGTCAAGGTTGGCTGCTGTATGGGGGATTCCAGGGGAGAAGTGGGTAACTCTTGGGCTAAAACAGGAATAGCAGTGAGATGAAATCCCCAAACTAAAGTTAGCAGCAAACAAAGAGCATTCCGAAACCAGCGAATTGTAGAGGGCATTATGAGCTGCATTTGAAGACGTATTTGAGAAAGTGCTGAGAACTGAGTTCTGAGAAAGCGTTTATCCTCAGTCTTTGACACTCCGCAGTGTTCCAACTGAGAATCACAGGTTTAAAACAACCCTTATTCCGGTGGTGTTGCTGCCAGGGATGGATGAGCCGTAGTTTGGGGGGCAGGGGAGTCGGGAAGCGGGGGGCGCAGCACCAGATACACGGCTGATCCCAAAAAAGGGATTAAGGAGGTGGCCCAGAATAACCAACGAGTGTTCCCCTGAGAATAATCCAAGCCATGACGAGCCATATCATCTCCCAACAAAGTGGGAAACAACAGGCAGAGGAGACAAAAATCCAGGCTCATGACATGAATGAAGCGATTCGATCGCCACTGGGCCACAAAGTCTGACCAATTTCCCTGGGCCACGCCATAGATCACCAGAGCAAAGGCTGCGATCGCGATCGCCCCTCCCAACCAGCGAGAATCGAGCAACTTTAACCCGATCGACTTGTGGCCTGTAAACGATGGATTGGGTTCTCGTAGGATCAGGTAAGGCAACAGGCCAAAGGCTCCGGCCCCAAAGGAAGCCATCAGGAATGGCCACGCCCACACCTTCTGCATTCGTCCATCGAATAAGAGCAGACTGCCATAGATCAGCGGCCAGACTCCCATAATGTTAAACAGGGCGATGATCAGGGGATTAATTCCTTCAAACTGACCTCTAGACAGGCGAATAATTAGATCAAAGGTATCAGGCTGGTTGGGGGGGGCAAACCCAAAAGCATACACCAGGCTACCTATCCATAGAATAGTCAAAGCAACTTTTCTCAATAGGCTTCTCTTCATTCCTCACCGTTATCCTGTGATCAATCCAGCTTTCTTCAGTGTAAGTCCAGTTTTTCGTCCAGAAACTCCACTTGTAGGGAGAATAGGCAGGCAATGATAAGGTAAGTAGGTTGGATGAGGCCATCTTTTGTCCTTTGTCATGGAATTTCTATGAATCAGGCTGTGGAATCGACTCAGTTTGGCATTGTGCTGGTGACGGCTCCTTCACAGGAACAGGCGGATACGATCGCGCAGACTCTCGTACGAACCAAACTAGCGGCCTGTGTTACGGTGTTGCCCGTGCGATCGGTTTATACCTGGCAGGGTGAAATTCACCAGGATGAGGAATGGCAACTGCTGATCAAATCAGATTTAGCAAAGTTTGCCGAACTGGAAGCAAAAATCCGCGCCATCCATCCTTACCAAATGCCGGAGATCATTGCGGTTCCCATCTTGAAAGGGTCAACTCCTTATCTCCAATGGATTGCTGAAAGTGTAAGTTAGGTAGGATGCATTGGCACAAAATGTGAGGAAGGCCATCAATTCAAAATCTAAAATTTCTCCCCTAGCTACGAGCCAATGACAAAGGACAAATGACCAATGACGAATGACCTGCTTCCTTCCTTACAGACTGATACTCGTGATCACGTCGCCATTCGGTTTGCACCGTTGTCGTTGGAAGAGGTGTATGCGCTGGCAGACGATGAGGCGAATGGAGCGATCGTCGTCATGAGTGGCATGGTGCGAAATAACACGAATGGAAAAGCGGTGATTGCTCTGGAGTATCAAGCTTACGAGCCGATGGCACTCAAAATCTTCCGGCAGATCGCCTATGAGATTCGCCAGACCTGGAGCCAAGTGACGCATGTGGTAATCCATCACCGGGTGGGTAAATTGCAGATCGGGGAAATCAGTGTGCTGGTGGCTGTAGGATGTCCTCACCGAGGAGAAGCCTTTGCCGCGTGTCAGTATGCGATCGATACCCTTAAGCACAGTGCCCCCATCTGGAAAAAAGAGCACTGGGCTGATGGTTCCACCAGTTGGGTCAGCATTGGTGCATGTGAACCTGCAGGGGCAACTTGCTAAGGACTGGAGCGATCGCCTCAATCAACCCCCAAAAATTAGTGTGTCCTCCCTATGGCAAGATAAAAGATTGGGGTGGTGAACTGGTTCCATCGAACGAGTTGTCAGGAAACGGGCTGCACTCCTCAACCTTTTACCTATGGCGGGCGGTAGATATGCTGATACAACGTTTGAGCTTCCTGAAGCATTGGCTAAAAACAGGACTTTCCTTCCTGTTGATGGTGACGCTGTCCATTGGCTTGTGTGCCGCCAAGGATGCGCAGATTAGCCGTCTCCCTGCTGGGAATGCGATTACCGATGGTAAAGCGTTATTGCGATATGCCTTACCGATCGACAACCCCACTGTCCGGGATTTGCAAGCCACCCTGGAAGATATTTCTACCCAACTGCGGGCACAACGGCGCTGGAGCGCGATCGCCAGTGATATCAGTAAGGCCAGCCGAATTTTGACGGATAAGCAAGATGCCTTGCTGGCAACAGTTCCAGAGACCAAAAAGTCAGAGGCGGAAGCTTTACTAGAACAACTCAAACAGGCGATTCCAGACCTGCAGGCCGCCAATGAGGCTAAAGATCGGCAACAGGTGATCGATGCCCGGAGCAGGGCACTGGATCTGGTGGGGCAATTGGAAGAAATGATGGTGGACAAGTTCCCCTACGAAGTTCCAGCCACCTACAGCGATCTGCCACAACTGAAAGGACGGGCGACAGTCGAATTCACTACGAATAAGGGTAAGATTACAGCGATTGTTGATGGCTACAGTGCTCCCGTTACGGCTGGCAACTTTATTGATCTGGTACAGCGCGGCTTCTACAATGGTCTGCCCTTCACCCGTGCCGAAGAATCTTATGTTTTGCAGGTCGGCGATCCTCCTGGCCCGGAAGTTGGCTTTGTTGATCCTAAAACCAAGCAGTACCGGGCGATTCCTTTGGAAATTTTGGTGAAAGGAGACCCAGCACCCACCTATGGCATCACCCTGGAAGATGCGGGACGATTCCGAGAACAACCCGTTCTGCCTTTCTCCGCCTATGGGGCAATGGCGCTGGCTCGTCCTGGGGATGATCCTAATGGTGGCTCCTCTCAGTTCTTTTTCTTCTTGTTTGAACCAGAATTGACTCCCGCTGGGGCTAACTTACTGGATGGCCGCTACTCCATCTTTGGCTATGTCACTGAGGGTAAAGAGGTTCTGGATCAACTGAAAGCTGGGGACAAAATCGAATCTGCCAAAGTTGTGCAAGGATTGGAGAATTTACAACAGCCGAAGACTTAAAAATAAGTAGAAGGAAATAAGTAGAAGGAATGATGGGAAGGAGTAACTGATGTTCACATTCTCTTGTCATTCGCCAGAAACCTGTAGCAGCACTGTCCGTTTGCGTGGCCTGTCTAATTCAAACAATAGGACAGACTGATCAGTGCCCAGGGCCAATCGACCATCAATGATGGGAATCACTTCACTGGTACTGAGGGTGATCGCCATCAGGTGAGCATGAGCATTTTCTGGTTCGTCTGGGGGAATGTTGGGGCGCAGATGTAAGTCGTTGTGCCAGTAGCGATGCCGCTGTTCATCGATCTCCAACTCACCCGCCGGAGCCAGCTTCTGCAAATATATCTGAATGTCTTTGGCTAGACGGGGTTCATCTTCATTGATGGCTAACGCAGTAGTGGTGTGTCTGGAAAAGACAAGCACCTGTCCCTGAGCGATCGCTGTCGAATCAATAAAGGCTTGAATTTGAGGAGTCAGGTTATAAAGCTGAATTCCAGGTTCAGTTACAACTTCCAGGATAGTATGGGCGATCGGCATAGCTGGGGATTGGGAATCGGGGATTAGGGATTAGAAATTCGGGATTGGAGAAGATAGGTAGTGAAGATGGGTAGTAAAGAGCGAACAATGGGTAGTGTTCAGTGACAAACCATTGCCTTTTACACTATTCAGTCCACCATTTACTTCTGCTTGATCCAAAATCTATTCTAAGGGAGGGGAGCAGGGCATGAGAGACTGATGAAATCCGTTAAGTAGGTTGCGCAGTTGGTTGAGGGATGGTTATGGCTGAGGCATCTGCGGGGTATATTCTGGCGCTGGATTTGGGGACAACGGGTAATCGGGCGTTTTTGTTTGGGGCAGATGGGCGGGTGGTGAGTTCTGCATATAAGGAATTGACGCACTACTACCCGCAACCGGGATGGTTGGAACATGACCCGCTGCAAATCTGGCAGGATACCTGCTGGGTGATGCAAACCGCGATCGCTCAAGCTCAGATCCAACCAGAACAAATTCGCGCCATTGGCTTAACCGTTCAACGGGAAACCTGCCTGCTGTGGGATAAGACAACTGGAAAACCATTGCACAATGCGATCGTCTGGCAGGATCGACGCACGGCTCCATTGTGCAATCAACTTAGAGATCAGGGCTATGAGTCGGGGATTTACGATCGCACTGGATTAGTCATTGATGCCTATTTTCTGCAACAAAGTTCAGTTGGTTATTGGATCATCTGCAGGGCATTGATTTAGCCAATGTGCTAGCCGGAACGATCGATACGTGGGTACTCTGGAATTTAACCGGTAGACGAGTTCACGCCACCGATCATAGTAATGCCAGTCGCACGATGTTACTGAATCTGGCAACGGGGGAATGGGATGCCACATTGCTGCAACTGTTTCAAATTCCCCGACATCTTTTACCGGCAGTCAAACCCAGCCTGGGAAACTTTGGCCCAACGGATCAAACCCTGTTAGGAGTAGAAATTCCAATTACAGCAATCCTGGGCGATCAGCAAGCAGCGTTGTTTGGTCACGGCTGCGATCGTCCTGGCTTGATGAAATGCACCTATGGTACAGGCTGTTTTCTGGTGGCTCATACCGGAACGGAAATTGTGCGATCGCCCCACCAACTTATCTCCACTGTAGCCTGGAGTCAGGCAGGTCAGGATCACATCGGCTATGCCCTGGAAGGGAGTATGTTCACCACGGGAGCCTGTGTGCAGTGGTTGCGGGATGGCTTACAGATTATTTCTACCGCGGCTGAAACAGAAACGTTAGCCAATCAGGTCGCAGATAATGGCGGCGTTTACTTTGTACCTGCCCTGAGTGGCCTGGGTGCCCCCCACTGGGATATGAGTGCTCGCAGGGCATTTTTTGGCATTACCGGAGGGGTGCAACGGCAGCATCTGGTGAGGGCGGTGCTGGAGGCGATCGCGTTTCAGGTGAAAGAAGTGGTGCAAGCAGTCGCGGCCTGTACTCCAGAGGGAGCCAAACAACTGAAAGTGGATGGGGGAGCCTGTGATAATGACTTCCTGATGCAATTGCAGGCCGATGTGCTGGGAATTCCCATTGAACGTCCCGTAATGCGTGATGTGACGGCTCAGGGAGCAGGATTTGCGGCTGGATTAACAGTTGGCTTCTGGGATAGTTATGCCGCGATCGTCAATCGTCGCCCCATCGATCGCATCTTTGAACCGGGAACGAAATGCGATCGCGTCTTAGAAGACTTCGCCATCTGGCAAAAGGCGGTTGCACGGGCAAAAGGCTGGATTGATTGAGAAGTCATCGGTAGGGGCAGGTTTGGCAATTAATTCTGCTGCTGCAACGTTCATTTAACGGCGAAACCCGCTCCTACAGACATCTATCAAGATCACAATTCAACTTGGTATGACCAATGACACTCCTGCGTTTCTCAGCCAATTGATCAGTAACCAGATCATTTCCCAAATACTTGCTTGATCTGTCCGAGCAACGTTGACTAATTCATTGAGAACTGGAACCTGATCAAACCATTTTGATGAAATATCACTGCGGGAACTTCGCTGGGTGCCTAGGCAGATAAGAGAGATCAACCAGATAATGGCCGGATTTTGAATGCAGAACATATTCAGCGCACTATCTGGAGACATCAGGCTACCTTCAGGATGACCAGGAGGTCTTTGCATCATTGCTTCTAGAAACTGAATCAATAGTAACAAAGTATCTGGCGGTTAAAACCGCGACTACACTCACCCAGTCTGCCAACGCAGATTCAATACAATCAAGGTTTTCAGTAACCTGCATTGGCAGGTTTTCTCCATATAGCCGCGACTTCAGTCGCCAGGGTGACTTAACTATATGTGGTTCTCCCGAAAACAGGGGGAAGGCAACCAATCCCACACTAAGATAGAGAGCGAGTTGATTGATTCTTTAGATCAAGAGGGTATCATAGCTACGTCGAGTCGTCTAAGTCCCCATTCAGATGCAGTCACCTAAACCAATCCCAGCTAGAGAACTGGGGTTTCCCTATCAAAGAAACTCCGGTGCTGAACCTGGGCAAGGTTTAAGATCCTACTCTTAGCCAATTTTCCATTCTCCGTCGATCTGCGGAGTTTTCATTGCCTGTTGCGTCTGTTCTAACTCGTAACTTCCCTGTTGATACCTGGCCCGTTAAGTTGATATCACAAAGAGGAACCTGGCAGTATCCCCTTCCCCCTAATCCCAATCCTCTTTATCTAATCTACCGTTCACTCCAAAAAAACAGCCATGTCAGACCGCAAAGCAAAATCCGTTCAACGTCTTTCGAGAGCCGTATGGAAGCTGTATCGCCGCCTGAGTAAGGGACTTGTCACCTGGCTGTTGCGATCGGCGCTCTTGATCAACCGCCAACGACGAGCTGCGGCTGGATTTGTATTGCCGACCACGGTGTTTTTGATTTTGGTAGTGGCACTAACAGCAGGAGCGCTGAGTTATCGGGCCTACAATAGCAGCATTCGGACGATCGGCAATATTCAAAGTCGGGTCATTTACAATGCGGCTACTCCAGCGATTGATCGTGCCCGTTCCAAAATTGAAGCACTTTTTAGTGATCCACGTTATCCTGGTGGGGTGCCATCTGAGGGCTTTTTGACTGCCATGATGGTCAATGACGGAAGACCCATTAAGGGGGATAAACCTGAAACAACTCAGCCTGGAATTACGGGGGTAACAGTACCTGACGATCGATATACCTTACAGGGTGAAACACGGATTGATGTCAATGGTGATGGTTTAAAAGACAATGCCTGGGTTTATCACGATTCAGAAACTAAATCCAGTGTGGTGTATTCCATTAGCTTTTCGATTCCTCCAGATGATCCAAATCCAGATGGAAAAAGCCAGGGTAGGTTGTTTGGTTGGCAAAAACTGCTCCAGATGTCGGATAAAGATAAAGTGGCTGGAACGGGTGACCCTGCTGCAGGGCCGTTTGTTCGCACAGGGCCATTGAGCAATAGTGAAGCGGTGACGTGCCGGGTTTCTAGTGGCAGTACGGTAGAGAAGGGATGGTATGAGGATGCTACAGATACCTCGAAATTGCGGAAGCGATTTCAGATTAATGCTTTTGTGGTTAAGGATGATGCGATCGGGCCCGGTCGTCCTCCCAATATTACAACGTTGGAATTAGCTCAAGACCGTTTGCTAGATCGGGGTAATAAATGGGGAGCGTGGTTCCGCAATGATTTGGAAATTTTCCCTGGTCTGCCCTTCAACTGGAACGGGGCGATGCACACGGAAGGTAGCCTGATTATTGGCCCCAACAATGGAAACCAAAACTTTAATGCTTATTTGATTAGTTCTCCCAACTCCTGTTTATTTCTGCCGGAAACTAACTCAGAAATTTCCGTCAGGCAAGTTGTCACGAAAGATGCTAATGGAACTGAGCAGACGACTTTTACAGGTGTGATTGGTTCGGGAGAGATCCGGTCCAATGCCTATGGTGGTAGTTCCTCAGTGCATGTTTATCAAGGGAGGGGATACAATGCCGAAAAAACTCTCAACCCAGGCAGCCATTTAGTTCAGGGTTCCAAACGGCCCTACTCTGTATCCCTAGATCCCGTGGAAATTGTCACCCGGGATGGGTATAAAGCAAGGGAAGGGCAACCTTCAAACAGTGATGGGCTGCTGGCTCAAACGGCAATAGATACTAATTTCTTTGTCACTCGGAAGCGCTTTAAAATAGACAAGGTGGAAGTTCGTCCTTATGTGGATGACACTTACCGAGCAGATAACCGCTACGGGCCAAAGCCTAACTATGGCAAGGTAGCTGATGTTCCTGCAGGCAAGATTGGTGAAATCATTAATGCAGCCGATTTTTCGGGTAGCTCTGAAGTACTAGATTCCCTGACAAGGGAGATCCCAGTGGGCGATCCTTCAAATGTGGGGTTAGATGGCTACTGGGAACGCCGATCGATGGTCGAAGGGTTGCGGATCCTGGTTGGGCAACGCTTAGAGCTAGGAAATCCCGCTGGTTGGGTCACGCCTCAAAACAGGCCGGATGATACTCCCCAAGCGCCCGATTCTCAACCGGCTGTGCCGCCAGATAACGATTTTGCAGATCTGCGAAAATTGAATAATGCAGGTAATCTGACTGCGGCTACTGGAACAGATGCTGACCCCGATGTTAGTGATAATGAGGGAGATCCGCTCTACCCGCCCCATCGGTTTGCAGATTCTACCCGTGCCCATGAGGAGCGGCAACGCCGGACTTTACGCGATAACCTGGCGGCTGTGCAAGCCACTGCCGTTTACTACCACAAAGCAGATGACAAAGCAAGTCCTGCCACCTTGCCCACAGCCTGTTTGGCGACTACCGCTCACCCTGGTTCTCCCCTGAGCCTGCAACGGTCTGTTGATTTCCGGTTCAACCAGTACCTCAGTACAACAGGTAAACCTGAACCCTGGATCGATTTCTTCTATGGCAAGGGTACGAATGGATGGGAGTTTTCTTTCCCTGCGGACAATGAAGATGACTTTAAGAAAGCGATCGCTGCAGACCAACCTTTAGGGAAAGCATTGCGAAATCTTGCCCATTTTACTGGTGATCCGGAAGGAGCCTACCCACCTCAGCAAGGAGAGAAGATTCGTCCCGAACCAACTTTGACGATGTGGGGCAATTTCTCTAACCTTCGGCGTGCTTTAGACACTCTTGATAAATCTAATAACTACGACGATCTTAGCCCTGCAGATCAGTCTTACCTGCATACCGCGGCCTGCACAGTAGGAATGCTGGCCTATAACCTGGAGCAGGTGCAAAAATTTGATCCCACCGCACCTTACCTGGATAGTGCAATGACCACGCTCGGTCAGGCTCTTTATAAGATGATGGATGGCAATAACGAAGAGGGCCAAGTCCCGGATGTATTGCCCAAAGAGCAGTTGTCCACTTACAAAGATGAAAACGGCAATTACACCGGGGTTTATAACCCTGCCAATTACAATCCTCGAGACTACGACCGAGTCACCCCAGCCATGTTTCTGG
The DNA here is from genome assembly GCF_052746595.1 of Leptodesmis sp. Lineage (NCBI taxonomy): Bacteria > Bacillati > Cyanobacteriota > Cyanophyceae > Leptolyngbyales > Leptolyngbyaceae > Leptodesmis > Leptodesmis sp. The sequence goes on along the minus strand of NZ_JBRAGO010000037.1, from coordinate 12,863 downwards.
CTGCGCTCAAAAACTGGCTTAGGGATCCTCAAATAGGTCAAGGTCTTGAAGAACCAGAAAATGATCCTAGATATCAGTTGGCGCTGCTGATTCATGAGCATTTTCAGATTCGCCGCGATCGTACCTATGGTTTCCGTCCCTCTCCAGCCGCAAACACCTGGAACTACAACCCTTACCTTGTAGGCTTTAGATATGTAGATCAAGCTACGAGTACGGCTGTTACCAAGCCAACTCTTTGGTCCTCTGCTTGTGACCCCAATCTCTTTCCTGTTAAGGGAAAACAGTCTGGAAAACCGGGTGCAACTGGATATAGTCTTGCCAATAGTCAAATTCCTCGGCAACGCCTTGCCCTATCTCGTTTATGTGGTACCGTGATTCCTCCAGGAGCCGTCCATGATTTCCCTGGGGATAACAACTATCCCGCACGAGGCGGTGCGTTAGAGACTCGATTGGATGCTAATTCCAGTGTGGAGGATGAGTTCAATAAGTTGAGTCCTACAATTAGCTCAACCCGAAACACCGTTTTCACTGATCCTAATAATCCTCTGAATCAAGCACCGTATACTGGTTCTAATTTTAAGCGGGCATTAGTTGCTCCTGAATTTCCTTCGCTGTATTACCTCTTCCCAGAGTTTGATCATGATCAGGATGGGGATGTTCGGGCTTTAAAAATCGACCATCGCCAGCCTGGAAATCGCTCAGACTTATTAGAAGGTAAGTCATTAAAAGATCTACCTGCCGCGTTCCAACCCTGGCCGGAACCTTACGTCGAAACTGCTAATCCCATTAATTCGGGATTCTTATATCGAGCTGTTAGTACCGCCGATACGCCTTACGCAGACGGCCTCTTTACGAATGGTGAATATGACGAAGCCGTTAGTTACACACAAGATTCAAGAGTATTACCTGAAGGAATTGATTTCTTCGAGTACAAACCTTTTCAGCCTTTCCCTGAGAAAGATAAGGCAGTCAGTGATGTAGTTATTAAACCTCGTGCAATTGACTTAAGCGATTGGAAACTGCCAACAGCCAGTACTCCTGCAGCTAACAGTCCCAACCAGATCCGTACTCAAGATGACACAGTTGCAGCCGTTGCTTTTCAGGATAAAGTCCTGTTCAACGGACGAGAGTGGCAGCCTGCACGGGTGCTAGACATCGACCTGGATATGCTGCGAAGCACTACAGTGGGCGGAACTGACCCTTGGTTACCGGTTAGTGGGATTGTCTATGCTTTCCGCGAAGATGCGGTGCGGGAAGATGCGATCGCGCGTCCGGCGGGTGGCACCCAGACCGATGCGAGGGAGCCTGGTGCTGAAACCGACCCAACGTTTGCTAAAGGCAGCCCTACCACAAAACCTGTAGACTTCGTACCTGATCCCGATCGACGAGTTCATGGCTTCCGCCTACGCAACGGGGAAAAGCTCAAACGAACTGCAGGTAATATTCCCGCAGGCGAAAATTATCGTGGCGTGTCCTTCTTCTCCGATAACCCCGTCTACATTATGGGTGACTTCAACAAGCACCAGGCTTCGGACGGTGCTCCTTTAGAAGAGTTCACCCAGCAAATTGCTGGACAAGCTTACACCCCGGCTAATTTCTACGATAACCGCACCATGCGAGATACTAAATTTGCCAAAGCAGCTACTGACGAATGGCGGCCCTCTGAAGTGATGGCTGATGCCATCACCATCCTGTCTAAAAACTTCTGTGATGGCAGTATCATCGACACCTTTATGACGGCTAACGTTGCCAATACCTACCCCGGTCCTGGAATCAGCAGTACTACTTTCACAGGCAGTAACAATGTCTATCAAGCCTCGGGTGGTAGTGGTGCTGGTGTTTATAACAACTCGGATAGAGCTTTGTATGCACCAGGGTGTAGCGATGGTACTGTAACCTCCTTTATGAATCAGAATCGCCCTGCTGGCTTCCCACAGGCTAGTAGTCCTGAGGGGTGGGATTGGAAGCATGAAATTCCCAATGATCCCCTGTCTCCAGTCAAAATTTCTCGCAATGGTAATCCCCTAGTCACGGTTTCTGCTTCCGGCTCAAAGCCTCCCGTTCCAGTGGAATATAGTGCTTCCAATAGTGGCCTACCCAAAGCATTCAATGCCGAGGCCAATGGTAGTTATTACAACATCTCTGGTACAACTCCCAGCACAACCAATACGGCACGCTCTCTTCCTCGGGTTCCTGCCGATTCAGCCACCACTGTAAATACCATTTTGATTAGCGGTATTGTCCCATCTCGCTTGCAACAGTCCTACGGGGGCTTACATAACTTCCCCCGCTTCCTGGAACGGTGGAATATCGGCAGTGACAATACTAAGCTGAACTTCTCCGGCTCCTTCCTGCAACTGAACTTCAGCAACTACGCCACTGCCCCCTATGATCAGGATTCTTGGGAACCAGGACAGGGCCCTGGACCGGCGGAAGTTGTTGATTACAATAGCCCTCCTGTTCGTCGTTGGGGATATGACGTAGCGCTGCAAATGGTGCCTGCTAGTCCCGCTGCTAAACGGTTCGTCAGCCTTAACTCAACTCGTAACGAGTTTTACACTGAGCCAGCCGCCAATGATGTGTACATGCAGAATCTGTGTAGAGCGCTGAAAGCCAATCCACCCTCTGGTAGCTCTCCCAATCTGAGTCAACTGAACTGCCCAACCTAAATTCCCTGACTTCCAACCCCCCCTGAAATAAGGGGGGTAGGGGGATCCAAACCCAATCCATCTCCCATTGAGGAACCGTTAATGTCTGCCCGTCCCAATGTTGCCAAATCCTTTTCTATTCAGGTGCTGCTAGCTCTGGCAAACCGCACTTCCAGACATTCTCCTAGCGATTCTTCCGAACAGGGACTGTCCTTAATCGAGTGCTTAGTTGCCATCATCATCATTGCGATTACGGTTGCGGCCATTACACCGCCTATCTTCCTGGCTACTGCTAGCCGCATCCAATCGCGCAGGGCAGAGCAAGCCAATCAGATTGCACAGGCAGAAGTAGATCGCATCCGTAGCATTGTTGAACGAGGTGGTTACACAACGGCTGTTCTACCCGCTAGCACCGGTCAAACAGATAATATTCAAGGGTTTGCGCCTGCCTCCGGGGTTGATAATAGTTTGATTCTTTCCTCTGCTAGTTGTTCTGGAAAAAGCCTCTATCCTGCAACCTTAGCTAGTTCTGCCAATACTTTGATTCCAGTTGATATCAACGGAGACTGTACAGCAGAATTCGCCATGCAGGTGTTTCGTACTAAAGGATGTATACCTTCCGGTGAAGATGACTCCAGACCCTACTCATTCTATTTGGGGGTACGAGTTTATGCTTACAATCCTGGCAGACCTTTACCCGGAACCCTGAGCGCAGAGCGGGCAACCCTCAGTATGACCACTGGACGGAGAGATCAGGGCAAAGGTTTAATCAGGCCCTTGCAAACTCTGTATACAAAGGTTGCTCGAAACGTTAACCAAAGGTCGTATCAATGCGTTGCAAAATAGTATTCCTTAGTGTTCCTTGAGTCTGATACCTGATCCGCACTCAACCTGGCAGTATGATCTATGGCTAAAACTTCTCTCACCAAAATAGTCAGACGTTTCCGGCTCTCTTTCAGGCACAACAACAGCGGTGGCTTTACGCTGACTGAGCTATTGGTATCTATGATTATCGGGGCTTTTCTGGTAGTCCTGTTACTGTCTTTGGTTGTGGAACTCACCCAGACAAACCAACAAGATGCAGCCCGCAGTCAGGTACAGCAAGATATGCAAGCTGCGATGGATTACATCACTCAGGATTTGCGTGAGGCTGTATTTGTTTATAACGGAGATTGTTTGCAGGGTAATGGAACTCCTACTCAAAACACTGGCAGTACAGTATGTCCGGGTATCGTAAACCATATTCCGGCGGCTATGTCCCAAAATGGAAGAACTCCTGTCTTAGCCTTTTGGCGAACTGAACCTCTACCTAAAGCAATTAAAGACTTATGCGGAGCTCAAGTCACCTCTTTAACCGATACAGACAATAATAATCAACCATCTAATGCTTTAGCACAAGCAGGAGTGCCTTGTATATCTGGAAATAGTTATTCCTTAGTGGTCTATGCCCTTGACGCCTCAGATAGCAATTTGTGGCAGGGCAAGGCTCGCATTGTGCGCTACAAGTTAAGCCAATTTAAGGATAATGCGACCAGTCAGAATGATCAGAATAGAGGATACATTAATCCGCTCAATAGTCCCGATTCTACATTCCAACAATGGCCCTATGGCCTTAGGAGGTCAGATAAAACCTTTGATAATTTGCAGCTAGTGGATGCTCAGGTTCCAGGTCGTCCAGACAATTCAGCGTTTGTGCTAGTGGACTTTGTGGACGATGAGGGAGCAGTAGATAAGAACGCTTGCGCGGAATTTGCTGCTACTCCTCAACCACCTGAAACGAAAGAACAGACTATCGCCAATGCCTTAAGTCCAAAGAGTGGTGCTGTGCAAGGCTTCTTTGCTTGTGTCCGCAATGGAGGCGTAAATTCAGCGGCTAGCTCAGGGGCAAATCAGGATGTTTTGATCTCGATCGTTGGAAACGTGACGGGTCAGACGGGTTTTAAGAGAGAGTACGATAATAAAGGTCGCCTTACCCCGCTCCAAACCCGCGTTATGGTTCGAGGTGTGATCAATAAAGCCAATCCACAAAGTTAGACTTGGTTTGGGAGTCATGGTCATGAAGATGAAACGGTTGAAAACTCGGCTTAAACGCTCTATTGCAGGGTTTACGCTGCTGGAAGTACTTGTAGTGATCATCATTATTGCGATTCTATTTGCGATCGCCGCACCCAGTTGGAACATTGTGATGAACCGCCAGCGGGTAAACGTCGTCCGAGATCAGGCTACTCAACTGATCCGGCAGGCTCAGGCGGATGCTCGCCGCACCCACACGGCAAGAATCGTAGTCTTTGATAACTCCACTGGAGTTCCCAGAGCTGCCATCGTTCCCCAAACCTTAGATACAAATACTGGGCAAACTTCTGGCTTCATTGCTAATCCCACCACTACCATTAATAATTGGCAGACTTTAGGCAATGGAGATATTAAAGCTAATAGCCTGGATTTCTCGACGGTTCCTGTAGATGCCAATAACCCTCAAGGTGGTCAACTGGTTTTCAACAGTAATGGGTTTGTTGATCCACTTTCTGAAAGCGCCGCTTCAAAGGATTCCAGCAATCCGATCATTTTTACAGTCAACATCACCCAAGCGAAAACTTCTGTGAATACCCGCAAATGTGTGATTGTTACTACTCTGTTGGGTGCGGTTCGTCAGGCAGAGGGAAGCAGTTGCCCAACTTCTTAGAATTATAGCACAGCACTGGTGAGGTTTTGCCCTCTGAGCAGGGCGATTTGGTAACCACCAATAGAGAGCCTGAAGTGCACCCTCCCCGATTTCAACGTCACTCCAACAGTCTGGGTTTCCTCAAAATATTTGAATGCGCGAACATCCAGGCTGATAGAGGTGGGCCGAAACTTGTGAATTTGCTTCACCGCTTTGGCATTGATAATCACGCGCCGAATTGCTTGGCAGACGTGGTTGGCTTTCAAGCCAGTAGCCTGCTTGACTGGCTTGTAGACCTTGTGGTGCAGCTTGGTCGTGTTCCAGCAACGGTCACGCTTTGCTACCCCCAAAATCTGATTGCAAGCGTCAGCAAACCCCTGCAGAGTCTGGTCTATTTCAGACCACAACTCTACAGGGACTATCAGTTTGCATTTCACGCAGAGAGGCTGAGTCATAGCGCTACTATAACTCATCCAGATAGACAGCGACTAAAGTCGCACGAGTCGTTTTTCCTCCCAGCTCTGAAGAGCCGGGTTTCCAAACTTACCGAGAATGGAAGATGAAATTGACTTCTCTCTCTGATTTGTCTGCAGAATTTGTCTCGCATAATCCAGAAATTCAAAAAAAGGTGATGTTGCGTCCGGGCGACCTTCCCCATCTGACCAACTTCTCTCAGGCACGCTTAGCCCCTGGTCAAATTGCCTCTGCTCACCAGCATATTGATATGTACGAAGTCTTCTTCGTCATCTCCGGCACGGGGGTAATCACCATCGATCGCACTCCTTATGCCTTAACCCCTGGAGTCTGTGTTGCTGTTGAACCGGGGGAGCATCATGAAGTTAAAAACACTGGGAACGACGAACTAGTCTTAACCTATTTTGGGGTATTAGCTTAAGAATCAAGCCTTGCTGTTAAGAAGATTCTTGAGAAAGAGATTACCCCTGTACGGGCGCAGCATTCGGCTAAGGATTTTCGCCTGTTGCCAAAGGAGAACTACCGAATGCTACACCCCTACAATTTCCCAATATCAACTTTTTAGAAGTTGCCTAAATTCCAGAGCCATCCAGGAACTCTTCGATGACTCGATCGCGCAGGCGACAATTCCCTGCAACTGGAGCTTGGGTGGGAGTGTCGTTAAGCCAGCTATTCAGCAGGGCATGATTGGCAGGTGAGACTCCGGCGATCGCTGAAACAGGAACCGCCTCTTGGGATTTCTGCAATGATTGTACCTGTTGCTCTAAAGCTTCAATGCGATCAACCAGGGCACGAATCACCTGGGCCTCTGAATCAGGCAATCGGCCATGCTCCAGAGGCTCGACCCGTTCGCCAGAACGATAAACAATTCGGCCTGGAATCCCTACCACTGTGCAATCCGAAGGAACATCTCGCAGCACCACCGATCCGGCTCCGATGCGGACATTATTGCCAATTAGCAGGTTGCCGAGTACTTTAGCTCCGGCTCCCACGACCACATTTTCTCCTAATGTCGGATGTCGCTTGCCGCTTTCCTTCCCTGTACCTCCCAGAGTGACTCCCTGATAGATCAGAACGTAATCTCCGATAATTGCTGTTTCCCCAATGACCACTCCCATGCCGTGGTCAATAAAAACGCCTCGACCAATTTGGGCGCCAGGATGAATTTCAATCCCTGTCAGAAACCGGGCAATATGAGAAATTAGACGCGGGATAAACGGCAAACCCAGGACATACAGCCAGTGGGCAAAGCGATGGAACAAGATTGCCTGCAAACCAGGATAGCAAAATAGAACTTCCAACCAATTACGAGCGGCTGGGTCACGCTCAAAAATAATCCGAAAGTCTGCAATTAAAGTAGATATCACGGCAATCTGCACCTCGCTAGGAGCTATTTGGATCTATATTAGCGCCGCAAGGGCAAGCCGGATAGACATCAGATCCGGGAAACCAATGAAACCTGAAGCTGCGGCAATGAAGGAACGATTAAGTTTGAAAAGTTATTTGTCAGGTAATATCTCGCTCTGAGACATTCTCTTCCGATTTCCACAGTCAACAAAGCTCTACAAGGAAACTGAACCTTGTCCAAGTCCAGAACCGTAGTTTCTCTGATGGGAAAACGACCGTTCTCTAGCTGGACTTGGTTTAGAGTAGTTTTATTAGAGGATGCTTTAAAATCACCCTGGCGACTGAAGTCGCGGCTATACCGAGAAAACCTGCTGGCGCAGGTTACTGAAAACCCAGGTTGTATTGAGTCTGCGTCGGCAGACGTGGTGAGTGTAGTTGCGGTTTTAACCACCAGAGACTTTTCAAGCGCCCTCTTAGGAAAATTGAATAGAACTTTCAGGATCGTTCAATGGAACTAGGAATTTTATTTATTTCGGTGGTTATTTGCATTCTGATTACGCTTGTGCTTCTAGCTCCTATACATGCATTGGCGGCTCCCCATGTGCCGCTCTGGACGGGATTGGCGATCGCCTTGCCCCTGTTAGCTTGGTTACTGAAGGACTGAAGCCGCGAATCTGGAAGCTGGGTTAGGAACACTGGGAAGGAGTTACAGCAATTCTCACCCATGACGGCGCATTCTCTTAAGAACACGCGTTCTTCTATTCAACAATGGCAATCTACCGGGCACCCTACTGAAGCTGAAACGACCCTACATCATCTACTGCAAACCTTACAGGTCGGAGTCGTAATTCTCGGAGCAGATACCAAAATTTTGCAGTGTAACCCTGCGGCATTGGCAATTTTAGCCGTCCAAGAACGGGATCTTCTAGGAAAAACTCTGTGTGAACTGAACTGGCAAATTGTAGATGAAAATGGTTCTCCCTTAACGCATGGGAACAAATCGCTGGATAATGCCGCTTTAGCTCAACAACCCCTCCGCGATCGCATTTTGGGAGTTCATTCCATAGCCTGTGGAAACCTCACCTGGCTACGGGTGAATACTACGCCTCAACGGGCAGCAGACGGGACATTGCAATATCTGATTTGTAGCTTCTGCCAGATTACAGATCAAGATCATGCCAATGTCGCTCTGCAGCAGAGCGAGGCACGTTATCGCTCCGTTATCAACAACATTCGAGAAATTATCTTCCAGACGGATCACGAAGGTTTCTGGACGTTTCCCAACCCAGCCTGGACAACTGTGATGGGCTTTTCTGTGGAGGAAAGCCTGAATACCTGCTACCTCGACTATATCCATCCAAGCGATCACGATCAGGTCATCCAACTCTTTTGGCCTCTGATCACCCGTGAGCAGGAATACTGCCGCCATGAAATTCGCTGTCAGACCAAAACAGGAAACCTCTGCTGGCTAGAAGTGTATGCCTGCGCCGCTCTGGATCCAGAAGGAAATGTCACCGGAGTCTTGGGCGTGCTCAATGATATTACTGAGCAGAAACGAGTGGAAGCCGAGGAAAAAAAACGACGAGAACAACTAGCCCAACAAAATCTGGCCCTGGAACAGGCACGACGACAGGCGGAGCGGGCTTCTCAAATGAAGAGTACCTTTTTGGCCACCATGAGTCACGAAATCCGTACTCCGTTGAATGGCGTGCTAGGAATGGCCAGTCTGTTGATGGATACGGATCTCAATGCGGAGCAACGGGATTTCGTAGACACGATCCGGGCCAGTGGTGAAACGCTGCTGTCTCTGATTAATGAGATTCTGGATTTTTCTGAGCTAGAAGCTGGGGAAATGGAGTTGGAAATTCTTGACTTCGACCTGAATACATGTGTGGAAGAAGTTGCAGATTTGCTGGCTCCTTCGGCCCAAGCAAAAAAGCTAGAATTAGTAATCTTAGTAGATCACAAATTACCGCCCACTCTGAAAGGCGATGTCAGCCGATTGCGGCAGGTACTCACCAATCTGGTCAGTAATGCAATCAAGTTCACAACTACGGGAGATGTGGTGATTGAAGCAAGCCTTCAGGCAAAAACTGAGAGCACTGTCACGATCGCTTTTTCTGTACTGGATACAGGTATTGGGATCCCTCCAGAGGCTCAGCAGAAGCTATTCAAACCCTTTTCTCAATTGGATGCGTCTAACACCCGACGCTATGGGGGAACGGGATTAGGTTTGGCAATTTCCAGGCAACTGGTAGAGCTAATAGGAGGCGAAATTGGAGTCGAAAGTCAAGTGGGTGAAGGCTACCGCTTCTGGTTTACCCTCACGTTTGATCTACCTCGTGTGTCTCCCCCGCGGCAGGTGCTTCCCCGGTCACTCAATGGGTTGAAAGCCCTGGTGGTGCATGACAACGCTATGAGCCGCTACATGATTTGTTACCACCTTTCTTGTTTAGGTATGACAGTAGATGAAGCGGATGGGGCACTGGGGGCACTGGAAAAATTACGAGAGCGGGCGGCGATCGCCGATCCTTATCACCTCGTAATTTTAGAGAGGCAACTGCCAGAGATGGATGGGGAAGCACTCGGCCATCAAATCAAGTCGGATCCCTTGCTCCAAAACACTCACCTGATGATGATGGCAACTCTGGATCAGCATGAAGAGGCTCGTAGAGCGCTGGAATCTGGTTTCTCAGCTTATCTGGTCAAACCTGTTAAGCAATCTCGGTTACTCGATGGTGTGTTGAGCCTCTTAGATAAGACCATCAGTCCTCTGAAAACGGATTCCTTTGTCCGCTATCCTTTTCCTGGCTCTCAGCCTCCACAGAAACTCAACCAGCCACCGCTCAAACTCAAGATTTTGTTGGTTGAAGATAATGTGGTGAATCAAAAAGTCACGCTCAATCAGTTGAAAAGTTTGGGATACACAGCCGATGTGGCAGCCAATGGGCAGGAAGCATTACAGATGCTAAATCACATTCCCTATGATGTGGTGTTTATGGATTGCCAAATGCCTGTATTAGATGGCTACAGCACGACTCAGGCTATTCGTCGGCTAGAAGGCCACGATCGCCGGATTGTCATTATTGCTCTGACCGCGAATGCCCTGCGAGAAGATCGAGTACGCTGCATCCATGCTGGAATGGACGACTACCTGAGCAAACCCATTTTGAAAGACAAACTGGCCACCAAACTAAATTATTGGAGCCATGTTCTATCTGCCCAATCCACCTACCCTACCCAGATGCCCGAATCATCGGTTCCCTCTGAAGAGACGTTTTGCGAAATATCTTTGCCCCATTCTCCCTACTCTTCGCCAATCGACTGGGCTATTCTTCAGCAAATATGTGACGGCGATCAGGAGTTTGCTCTGGAGCTATTACGGGTGTTTGCGGAGGATACCCAGAGCCATCTGGCCATTCTTACAGAGGCAATCGCCGCCCAGGATTTTCAGGTAATTGAGCAACAGGCCCATCGCCTGAAAGGAGCCAGCGCCAATGTAGGAGTAACGTCAATGCGAGCGATCGCAGCTGAACTGGAACTACAGGCCCGCCGATCGATTCTGGAAAACCCAACTCAGCAATTACATGAACTGAATCAAATTCTCAAACAGATTCAGACCTGCTTGCAAGATTACAAGAATTCTTCAGAGACAGGAAAAATTTCGGTAGTGGAATAATATTTGATAATCAGCAAGCAGTTCCGGTCATCTTGCATCCGGGTATAACTTAACTTATCTGCAATCCGCTCCATTAGCCTGAGTCCTCTACCGCCCTCAGCTTCACTGTCAAATTCTTTGGGCATACTCGCAAGTCGCTGAACCAGATCAAATGGCCCACCCTGATCCCAGATGCGAATTTCGATGCGATCTTCAAGTACCTGAGCTTCTACATCGATCGCTAGATCGGCAGGCTGATTCTGGTGGGCATGACGAACCGCGTTAGTAAACCCTTCTGCCAGAGCTAACTGACATTGCATCCAGGTTTGGGATGGAATGGGAGGATGATTAAACTGATCGAACCACTCAAGAACTTGAGCGAGAGCATCAAGATCTGTATTAACTTGAAGAGAGGCTTTATAGTGTGGCTGCAATTTTAGACCCTGGAAATCTTTACCAGCTTACGTTAAATCTGTTCAAAAAATGTTCCATACAGCGGGCGAAAGGAGCCGTTTACTATCATAATCCTTGAAGAAAAGTAGTGTACATTAGCACGCTTAATCCGTTTCTTCCATCAATTGACGTTTTTCACTTTTCTTTTAATAAACTAAGTCCAGCTAGAGAACGGTCATTTGCCGATCAGAGAACCTCTGGTTCTGGACTTGGGCAGAGTTTAAATTTAGTATTTCAGATCCTGAATCTGATTGCCTCCTGTTCCACTTTAATTTCTTGTTGCAGTGGCTAATGGTAAAAATTCTCGTTGTAGAAGATGATCGCACAACTCAACTCGTATTGAGGCGGATGCTGGAGGAGCAAGGATATGAGGTTGCCACAGCAAATGACGGCATTGAAGGCATGGAGCAGGCCCGAACTTTCCGTCCGGCTTTGATTATTTGTGATTGGATCATGCCTCGCCTGGATGGCTTAGAAGTTTGTCGCCAGGTAAAAGCAGATCCCGATCTGTCAACCATTTATTTTATTCTGCTCACGGCTCGTGGGGCAGTTGAGGATCGAGTGCAGGGGTTAGATAGCGGAGCCGATGAGTTTCTGGCTAAGCCCGTTGAGTTAAGTGAACTGAGAGCGCGTGTGAGGGCAGGCTTGCGACTAAATCGGGTCTATCAAGCACTGCAAGACCAGAAAAGAATCCTGGAATCAGAACTAACGGAGGCGGCGGAGTACGTGCGATCGCTGTTGCCCCCCCCGCTAACAGGCAGTGTTCAGATTGATTCCCGGTTCATTCCCTCCCGGCAATTAGGGGGAGATTGTTTTGACTACTACTGGCTTGATCCAGACTATCTGGCTATTTATTTGCTAGATGTTTCGGGGCACGGTCTGGGAGCGGCTTTACCGTCCATTTCGGTCTTGAATCTGTTGCGATCGCAATCCATGGATGAGGTCAATTTCTATCAGCCTAACCATGTATTGCGGGCCTTAAATGAGACGTTTCAAATGAATGACCAAAATGATAAATATATTACGATCTGGTATGGAGTCTATAACCAGGCGAGACGGCAATTAATTTACTCCAGTGCGGGTCATCCTCCGGCTTTGCTGATCTCCAAGGCTCCTGAAAATGGAGTGGTTGAAGTTAAACAATTGAAAACGGTTAGTCTGCCGATCGGTATGATGCCTGACACCAAATTTGTGAATCAGCGATGTGATATTAGTGTTGGTAGTACTCTGTACGTCTTTAGCGATGGAGTGTATGAAATTATCAAACCCGACGGCGATATTTGGGGGCTAGAGGGACTGATGGATTTAGTGTGTAGCCAGCAAGAGAAGATTAGCGGACAGGGATTAAATTACATTTTGAATTACATCAAAACTCTAAGCCCCAATGAAGCCTTTGAAGATGATGTTTCTCTCCTGCGGATTGACTTTAGCTAATCCCATTCCCCTTTCTGGATTGCCCCTTCTGGAACTGAGAATTCAAGCTCGGCTTCCGTAGGCTGGTTTAAAGCATGAAACCTAGAAAGTTGGGTTTCGTATCTCAACCCAAGCTACACGGTTATGTGATACCCTCCCGACACCAATGCTACGCATACGGTGCGGGCTTCCCAAGATCGCTCTTGAG
>NZ_JBRAGO010000036.1:0-40182 GCF_052746595.1 Leptodesmis sp. | reverse complement strand
CTTAACCCCCACCTGCTACGCGAGGATGGGGGAGTGCAGGCTGATTTCGTTCAATCAACTGCACCTGAAATACATCTGCAAAGGCGATCGCTACCTGTTGCCGCACCTGACTCATCTGAATTTCCGGAACAAACTGCGTCAGGCTACCAACGGGTCGATCGCTGATCCCACAGGGCACGATCTCCTGAAAGCCACTCAAGTCCGGGCAGACATTGAGAGCGAATCCGTGCATGGTAATCCAGCGGCTGACCTTAATGCCGATCGCGGCCACCTTATACCCCTCTACCCAGACGCCAGTTAAGCCTGAAATGCGAGTTCCCTCCAGGTGATACTCGGCCAAAACGCGAATGATCACTTCCTCTAACTGGCGCAGATACCAGTGCAGGTCTTTCTGATAGTGAAGCAAGTTTAAGATAGGATAGCCCACCAGTTGGCCGGGACAATGATAAGTGACTTCGCCACCCCGCTCAATTCGCACCACTTCCACTGGTGAGCAAGCTGGGTCAAACTTGAGAAACCGGGTATCGGAGCCCTGGCCCAAGGTGTAGACTGGCGGGTGTTCCAATAACAACAACGTATCTTCTAATGTGGGATCGAGTTTGCGTCTTGCGACGTGCGATCGTTGCCATTCTAATGCTTCTTGATAAGGGACGACTCCAAAGTTGAGTACCTGGCAACGACGATACCCTGAAAAGCTTAAAAAAGAATTAAAATCTTGCACAGACCGATTGGCAAAATCACCCATTTCAAGAGTATGCAGCAAAAGAGAATGAGGAATTGCTGAACTATCAATTTTTTCAGAGTAAATTTAGCCCCAATTATTTAAAGTCCTGCAAAATGCCCGAAGAATCAAGGGGGATCAGACGGAAATTTGGCTGAATTTGCCCTTTCTCAAATCAAGAATTATCAAGCCATGCAAAACATTTTAAAGGGGTCTGTTTGTCACAATACAAAGTGCTAGGGTGAAGTTAAGACCCGATGAGGGTAAAGTTAAACCCGTTTTTAGGGGAGGAAGCTCCATGAAGCTTGTAATTCAGGGCAAAAATATTGAAATTACCGATGCAATTCGTGAATATGTCAATCAAAAAATTGAGAAGGCGGTGAGCCACTTTCAAAACCTGATTACAGAAGTTGATGTGCATCTGTCCGTCGTCCGGAACCCCCGCGTGAACTCCCGACAAATTGCCGAAGTGACGATGTATTTAAATGGTGCTGTTGTTCGAGCCGAGGAAGGTAGCGAGAACCTGTACGCCAGTATTGATCTGGTTGCGGATAAGATTTCTCGCCAACTGCGCAAGTACAAGGAGAAACGGTCTGCCAAACACACTCCCACAAAAATGGCTGAAGCTCTTAGTGATCAACCTGTTGTTACGGATCTATTGCAAGATCGTACCCCAGAGTTACCTGCTCAGGTTGTTCGCACCAAGTACTTTGCTATGCCCCCGATGTCAGTACAGGAAGCCCTGGAACATCTGGAATTGGTCGATCACGACTTCTATGTGTTCCGCAATGCTGAAACCGGGGAAATCAACGTTGTGTATGAACGGAATCACGGTGGCTATGGCGTAATTCAGCCCCGGAATGGCAATGGTCATACCAATGCCAAAAATGGCAAGATGGCTCATGCTCCCACGGAGGTTCCCTCAACTCCGGGCTAACTTAGGCTTCTGAGAATTGAACTGGCCTCTGTGTCTATATTTTCCTGATTACTTGGATAGCCCCAATGACGATCAAGACTTGTGATGCTCGTCGCTGGGGCTTTTTGATAGCTTTTGCGGAAAAGCTGGGATTTAATCCGACTTCAACCACGACTGCGTACATCGCTCGGCAACTAGTTCCGGCGCCTTCAAGATTGACTCGTTGGGCATGAGTCCCCGCATCTCCTTTTTCCCTGTCCTGATCAATTGCGGTGATTGTTGTTGTAACGGATTCGCGCTCCCGCCCACTGGAGTTTTTCTTGTAAGGTTTGATAGTAAGAATAGTTTTCCCGCAGAATAATGAACTGGGCCTGACACTCGGCCATGCGGATATCTACCCGCTGTCCTGGCCAAATTGCTGTCGCCAGTACCCCATCCATCCACAGTTTGGTGGTCAGTTCCCGATCAGCCAGTGGCCAGATGCTAACGACAGAACCGGAGGGAATTACAATTGGGCGACTGGAAAGACTCAAGGGACAAATGGGGGTAATGGCGATCGCATCCATGCCGGGATGGATGATTGGCCCGTTTGCAGCGACAGTATAGCAGGTAGAACCTGTGGGCGTTGCGACTAATAACCCGTCGCCCTGATATTGATCGACTACTTCGCCATCAATTTCCATTTCCAGGATAGAAGTCAACATGCGATCAGCCGAGCCAGGTTTGACACACATTTCGTTCAGTGCCAGGTAGCGATCGCTCATGGGCTCCAGGTTGGTGCGATTTCCTTCAAACAGCGCCGCTTGCAGCATCATGCGTCGTTGTACGGCATATCGGTCTTCCAGCAACCGATCCCAGACCTGCTCCGAATTTGTGAAGGTTTCCAGCGGTTCCGTGAGAAAGCCCAAATGTCCGCCTGCATTTACCGCCAGGATGGGAATGTGAGCCTCAGATAAGTGACGGGCAGCAGTCAGCGCGGCTCCATCTCCACCCAGCACAACTGCCAGATCGATCGACTGACTGACAGAGGCCAGGAACACCGGGTAGGGGTTATCTTTTACCCCCGTTGGTCCCATCAGGACTCGGCAGCCACGTTTCTGCAACTGTTGAGCGCATTGCTCGGCCCAACGCTTGCTGATCAGATCATCTGCCTTGTGGGCAATAATGACTTGCTTCAGTTGCACACTCTAAAGATGATGAATGGATAGTTGTTAGTAGCCTAGCAACTAACAACTATCCACGCCTAAAAAAGTCATTCGCCATCTCTCATCTGTGAATAGCAGATGAAAAAAAGACAAAGGACGACCTCGCCCTAACTACCACTTGAGCAAATTGAATTGCTCCATATCCACAGTGTCCCGATTCCGGTAAATTGCCAGAACAATCGCCAACCCAACGGCAGCTTCTGCAGCTGCGATCGCAATTACAAATACGGTGAACACCTGACCTTTGATGTCTTTAGGGTCTAAGTAGTTCGAGAACGCCATCAGGTTCAAGTTCACGGCATTCAACATCAATTCCACAGACATCAAAACTCGCACGGCATTGCGGCTATTAATCAGCCCATAAACGCCAATACAGAAGAGAGCGGCTGCCAGGATGAGAAAATACTGAAGTTGCATGAGTTTTAACTGCGGGTAATGGCTAAATTGGTGAAGAAATAACTAACTAGGTAGGAGTGTTTCCTGACCCACTGGAAACTAGTTCACGAGGACGCTCTGGCAGAGTCAACAATGGCTGTTCTGCTTCAGCAGCAAATTCCTCAGGAATAAACTCCCGACGTGCCAGAATCACAGCACCAACTAGAGCCATCAGCAACAGAACTGACGCAATTTCAAACGGCAATAGGAAATCGCTGAAGAAATGTTTACCAATCACCACAATTGCTTCATTCCCGGCTGCTGCCACTGTTGAAATATGCCAGGGAGTACTCAGAACCATGGTGGCTAAGAGGGCAAACAAACCGGTACAGACGATCGCCGTCGCCGCCTTACGAATCCAGGAATTTGGTAAGGGGACAAAGTCCTGTCGCTTATTCACCAGCATGATCGCAAATAGGATCAGCACGTTCACCGCACCGACATAGATCAACACCTGAGCTGTGGCAACAAAATCAGCATTCAGCAACAAATACAGTCCGGCAATACTGACAAAGGTTCCGCCTAGAAGAAAGGCTGAGTAAACGACATTATTTAATGAAACAACACCTAATGCCGCGCCTAGCACGCTGAGAGACAGCAAAGCAAATGATACAGTCTGAACCCCTTCCGCTAAGTTCACAGTTCCTAAGTCTCCATAGTTTCAAAAGGCATGGGTGAAGAGTTAAAAGTAAAGAATGAAAGGAATGAAGATCTGCTCTTTATTAAGTTCTTCACTTCTCACTCTTCACTGTTCACTCCAACTAATTTTTGGCTTCTTGCTCCAAAATTTCCTCTGGACGTGACCCAGCACGCTGAGCATCAGCAGGGAGATCGTGGGGATCGAGCACGCCTTTGGGTAGGTAAGCTAGTTCTCGAAGGGGAGTCACCATGGGATCATTGGTGACTTTGTAAGGAAGACGGCCCAGCGCTACGTTATCAAAGTTCAACTCGTGGCGATCGTAGGTAGACAGTTCGTATTCTTCCGTCATTGACAGACAATTGGTGGGACAGAACTCCACGCAGTTGCCGCAGAAGATACAGACTCCAAAATCGATGCTATAGTGCTTGAGTTGTTTTTTCTTGGTTGCAGTATTAAATTCCCAATCCACGACAGGCAAATTGATCGGGCAGACCCGGACGCATACTTCACAGGAAATGCATTTGTCAAACTCGAAGTGAATCCGTCCTCGGAACCGCTCGGATGGAATCAGTTTTTCGTAGGGATATTGCACAGTTACGGGGCGACGTTGCATGTGGTCGAAGGTAACGGACAGCCCTTGGCCAATATACTTGGCCGCCTGCACTGTCTCCTTGGCATAATCACCGACCTGCTTGAGAAATTTCAGCATAAGCCTTTTCCGGAGTTGAAAGTTGAGAAGGATTAGCCACCGAAAGCGACTGGGAAAGCAATTTTGAGAGCTGCTGTCAACAACAGGTTAACCAAAGAAATGGGCAGAAGGAACTTCCAGCCTAAGTCTAACAATTGGTCAATTCGCACGCGGGGAACTGTCCAGCGCATTAACACAGCCAGGAAGACCAGGAAGTAAGCTTTCAGCAACGTCATTGTAATTCCCAGAGACGCATCAATAATTTCCAGCCAGGAACTGGTTTCACTCACTCCTAGCAAGTTAGCCAGCAGAGAAATTGGCAATGGCGACTCCCATCCACCCAGGTAAAGCACTGAGACTAGCAGTGCCGACAGTACCAGATTGACGTAAGACCCTAAGTAGAAGAGCGCGAACTTCATCCCGGAGTATTCGGTTTGATATCCTGCCACTAATTCTTCTTCTGCCTCTGGCAAGTCGAAGGGAATTCGCTCACACTCAGCTAGGGCGGCAATCCAGAAGATGACAAAGCCGACAGGTTGCCGCCAGACATTCCAGCCCAAAATGCCATAGCCGGATTGCTGATTCACAATCTCGATCGTGCTTAGAGAATTAGACATCATCGCCACGGCCAACACTGCCAGAGCCAGCGGAATTTCATAGCTGATCGAC
This sequence comes from Leptodesmis sp., assembly GCF_052746595.1. Taxonomy (NCBI): domain Bacteria; kingdom Bacillati; phylum Cyanobacteriota; class Cyanophyceae; order Leptolyngbyales; family Leptolyngbyaceae; genus Leptodesmis; species Leptodesmis sp. Next base: position 34,908 of record NZ_JBRAGO010000036.1, on the reverse strand, counting down.
TGAGCAGCAGCCCGCAAGCCACCGAGTAGAGAGTATTTATTGTTAGAAGCATAACCAGACATCAGCAACCCAATGGGAACCACGCTGGATAGGGCAATCCACAGGAATACACCCATGCCAACATCAGTTACCACCAGATTCTGCCCAAACGGAACAATCAGGTAAGACAGAAAGACCGGAATCACCACAATCACTGGCCCCAGGGTGAATAACAGGGGGTCAGCCTTAGCAGGCACCGTATCTTCTTTAAAGATGAGCTTTAACCCATCGGCAACAGGGGCTAAAACACCCAAAGGCCCAATGTATTCTGGACCAATTCGTTGTTGTGCAGCCGCTGAGATCTTGCGTTCCAGCCAGACCGTGACCAGAACTCCAACCGTTGCGCCAATAATCATCAGAAGCATGGGCAACGGCATCCAGATGGCCTTCGCTGCACCTGCGGGTAATCCCAATTCGGTCAGGGACTGAATAAATGTTTGCTGTAAGTCAATTCCTTGATCCATGTTATTCCCAGGGCACTTGCGTCCTCAAGTATACACCTTAGTAAAAGTTCACAGGATTTAATCAAGTAATGAGAGATATAGAGCAATTACAATTCGCTGTTAAATTCTGATAGGAAAATAGCAATAGCAAAGGAAAGCGATCTCCTTAATTTCTCCCCCGTTATTATCCTACTGTTCGAGTTCTTTTTTCTGGAGGCCTGAGGCTTTTGTGTGCTTCTAAAGAAAGAAACCCCCAGGGCAAAGCTGTCTGAGGGTTGGAGTTCCTGAAAATCTTCACTCTAATCATGCTGACAAGCCCCTGACTAAACGGCAAGAGGGCTGTCACCCATCACCTGCTGGATCCTTAACGTTTTTCCATGGGAATATAGGGATTCCCGTGGGTGCCTGTGTAGATCTGGGTTGGACGGAAGATCCGGTTTTCCTCCAGTTGCTCTTTCCAGTGGGCCAGCCACCCAGCCGTCCGAGAAATGGCAAAGACAGGAGTAAATAGATCTGTGGGAATGCCGAGTTTTCGATATACCAGGCCAGAATAAAAATCGACGTTGGCGTAAATGCCTTTGTGGCCTAGTTTTTCCTGAACCACCCGCTCCAGTTCTACTGCGATGTCGTAGAATTTATCTTCACCGTATTTTTCAAACAGTTGCTCGGCCAACTGCTGCAGAATCGTGGCACGCGGATCTTTGACTTTGTAAACTCGGTGTCCAAAGCCCATAATTTTGGCTTTCTTCTCAATACAATGCTCAACGTAGGGTCGAACATTTTCGATCGTTCCAATTTCGTCTTCCAGCATCGTAATCACTTCTTCATTGGCTCCTCCATGCAAGGGCCCTGCCAGCGTGCCAACGGCTGAGGCGACTACGGCATAAGGATCAGTCAGAGTGGAAGCCGTCACTAGGGCTGAGAAAGTAGATGCATTAATGGTGTGTTCTGCGTGTAGTGTCAGGCACACATCGAAAACGTGAGCCGCAAACGGATCCGGTTCTGTCTCCGTCAGCATATATAGAAAATTGGCGGAATAGTCTAGGTCATCGCGGGGCTGGATGGGGTCGTTGCCTTTCCGCATCAGTTGAAATGCTGCTACTATTGTGGGGATTTTGGCCAACAATCGGACAACAGCAGCCCGAATGTAAGCCGGATCGTCCAGAGCGCGACGGGAGTAAAACAGCCCTAGTGCGGCAGCGCAGGCTTGCAGAGCATCCATTGGATGTCCGCCTTCGGGAAAGCATTTCATCATGTCCCGGATCCTGTATTTCAATCGTCGATGGTGGCAGATCTCGTACTCAAATTGTTCAAGTTCTTCCTTTTTGGGGAGTTCGCCCCAAATTAACAGGTAGGAAGTTTCAAGGAAAGTACTCTTTTTAGCCAGCTCTTCGACGGAAATGCCACGATACTCGAGGAGACCCCGCTGTCCATCGACAAAACTGATGCTGGATTGAGTTGCAGGAATGCCTTCTAAACCCGCCCGATATTCGCAAACTGTCATGGTTCTTACCGAAACTGCTCTCGAAGAATGTCAACCAAGCTATCTTGAAAGAGATTGATCAATCTGTATCTTTAGATCATAAATCTCTAACCACAGGATCCAGGCAAAACCTCCTTACTGTCTTCAGATTCTGTCCCTGAAATTGCTTTCTTTTGTGAAGAAAGCCTGCTTGCCGGATGTAGATTGGAGGTTTCCAGGGCGGTTTCAGGAAAGAGATTGTCGCCTTTGTGAAATATGGTTACTATTTAGCTAGAAGGATTTTTAAATCTAAAGGATTCTCATTGTTCACAATTTTCAGTCAGCGAATTTCTCTTTGGTATCGGCACATTGCCAGGAGGAGAAGCGCGTGGCTGATTGTTCTTTTTTCTTAGGTGTTTTATGACCCAACAGCGCGTTCGTCGGCGATCGCAGTCCACTCCCAGTTCCAAGTCAAATTCTCAATCTGCCAAAACTCGGCGAAATTCTGAAGCTACCCATCGGGAACGACGCAATCCAGCCTGGTCTGAGCTTCGCAACCAGGATTCTTCTAGCTCTACTGCCACCTTTCTCACGAATTTAATTGAGCAAGACGCACCCTTAAAAACCCACAGCACATTAGTTCTGATGTATGGGCCATTTCAGGCAGAGATGGCAGCCGAGAATGGGCAGGGAGTAGCCTCCTGGTTACGAGATTGTGTGCATAAACATGGATTACCCAGTCTGGTTCGCTTTGATTATCGCCATCGGGCACAGGTCTTTCGCCGCGACCAATTCCAGCCCTGGTTAGAGCCATTTCTGAGCAAAAATGCCAGTTAGCAGTCGGTTTTGAGTTTTAAGGTTTAAGTTTTGAGTTGAGCAATTGTCTTGCATCTCAAGATTCAGAAGTTTGATGTGATCTTCTGTTTTACTTGCCAATGCAAAATCGGCTGAAGACCTGATCTAATATCGATTCGGTGGCTTCTTCACCGAGAATCTGGCCGAGGGATTGAATGGCACTCCGTAAATCGATTGTCCAGAAGTCCAGCGGCAGTTGGTTGGCGATCGTCCTTTGCACCTGTTGTAGGGATTGTTGAGCTTGGCTCAGGGCTGCTGCCTGCCGTTGATTAATCGCCAGATCCAGATTCGCAGCCTGCAACTTCCCTGCTTGTACGGTGTCCAGGATAGCGGCTTCTAAAGCATCAATGCCCTGGTTGAGAGCGGCAGCAGTGGAAACAGTAAGAGGAATTTTGAGTTTTAAATTTTGAATGTTGAATTGATCTGTTGTTTCTGCAGTTACCAGATCGATTTTGTTGACGACCAGAATCAGGGGGCGATCGCGAACCTGATCGTAGATGTCCTGGTCAGCAGGAGTCCAACCAGCTTGGGCATCGATGGTGAGCAGGATGAGGTCGGCGGTTTGGGCAGCGAGACGCGATCGCTCGACCCCGATTTTTTCCACCTGATCGGCAGTTTCCCGAATGCCAGCGGTATCCAGTACTTGAATGGGAATGCCACCGACCACTAGATGAGATTCCACGACATCGCGGGTGGTGCCGGGAAGGTCGGTGACAATGGCGCGATCGCTACGGCTCCAGGCATTCAGCAGACTAGATTTGCCGACGTTCGGACGACCGACGATTGCAACTTTTAATCCGGTGCGCAGTAATTCGCCGCGATCTGCTGTAGCCAGAATTTGGTTAACTTCCTCTAAGACTGTTTGCAGTTGGCGGGTGATATCTGCTTCATCTAAGGGCGGCAAATCTTCTTCAAAATCAATTCGGGCTTCAATTTCGGCCAGGATGTTAATACAGGTGGAACGGAGGTGGCGGATTGGTTGAGCCAATTTGCCCTGTAATCCTGCTAACGCAAATTGAGCAGCCTGGGGCGATCGAGCACTGACTAAGTCGGCAATACTTTCAGCCTGAGTTAAATCCAAGCGTCCATTGAGAAAGGCACGCAGACTAAATTCGCCCGGTTGCGCCAATCGCGCTCCGGCTGCAATACATAGCTGCAGAACTTGCTGGACAGGCATAATGCCGCCGTGACAGTGAAATTCCACCACATCTTCCCGGGTGTAGGAACGGGGAGCCAGCATCAGCAAGAGCAGGGCTTCATCGATGACCTGCCGGGTTTCAGGATGGCGAATGGTGCCGTAGAGGATGCGATGACTTTCCCAGGGTTGCCGACCGGGCGCATGAAATAACTGGCGGGCGATCGCAACCGCTTCCGGGCCGGAAACTCGCACAATGCCCACACTCCCCTGCTCTGGCACGATGGCGGTAGCGATCGCGGCGATCGTATCAGTTGAAAGTGTCATTATCCGGGAGAAAGCTCTGGGTTAGCACTTTTCAGTGTAGTTCCCGGTAAGGTAGGCGATACACTGCCTGAGTTATTGCCATAGGAGTCGGTAGTGCCCAAGCCTTTTACCTGATGCATCAGACTGGCCATCTCTAGCGCACTCATAGCATAGCTCCAACCCAAATTGCTTTTAATTCCGGCTCGTTCCAATGCCTGTTGCATCGTGTCTGTGGTGACAATACCAAAAATGACAGGCACCCCGGTTTGAAAGCCAGCCGCTGCAATGCCCTTGGACACTTCAGCCGCCACATAATCAAAGTGGGGCGTTTGTCCTCGGATGACGGCACCTAAGCAAATAATGGCGTTGTAGCGCCCTGAGAGGGCCAGTTGACGAGCGACGATCGGTACTTCAAAGCTGCCAGGAACCCAGACGTAATCTACCTGATTGCCTTCGGGATTGATATCCACTCCGTGGCGTTTGAGGCAATCCTGGCACCCTTCCAGGAGTTTGCCGACGACCAAATCGTTGAAGCGGCCAATCACGATCGCAAACCGGAACGACTCCGTTTGAGTAAAGGTGCCTTCAAAAACTGCCATAGTCGCCTCAACAATAGTCGTCTCGAAACAATAATCCCGCGATCCTGAGATTATAGGACTCACGGGATTGGAATGATCTTATCAAGTGTATCTAATTCAACCTTGTCCAAGTCCAGAACAGTTGCTGCTTTTCAGAAAAATTCCCAGTTCGCCAGTCGGACTTTGGTGACACTGCTCAGAGTAAGTGATTGACTTAAACAACCAGATAATTCAATAAACCAACCACAATTACGAGGAGGACCCAAACCCCGGATCCCAGGAAGATGAAGCGTCGCGATTGATCCCAGTTCTGAGGAGTTGCCAGAGCCACAGGGGTTCCCACAACTAGCACAAAAGATAAAATCACCAGGGCGGCTAAGGCTAGCTGAAATAAGATAGTCATGTTCGCGTCTCCCGTTAGAGCAATAAACTTAGGCAAGTAGGGTTAACCATAAACCTATCAGAAAATCGATCCCATTTTGGATTTTGGATTTTGGATTTTGGACTAATGAGATGACGAGATAACGATGATGGGGGAGTAGGTGGGATGCTATTGACTATCTGCTGTCTACTATCCACGATTTACTATCCACGCTTGCCCAATCCAAACTCCAAAATCGTAAATCCAGAATCATCCTCCCTTTCCTGTTTCCTGCTTGTCTATGGATCTGATCCTCTGCCACACGACTGCTGATTTCGATACCCTGGGGGCCGCGGTTGGGCTGGCCCGCCTGCATCCGGGGGCCAGAATTGTGCTGACTGGGGGTGGGCATCCGGCGGTGCGGGAGTTTTTGGCCTTGCATCGGGATGAGTATCCGCTGATTGAACGCCGATCTGTGAATCCCGAAAAAGTGCGATCGCTGATCGTTGTGGATACCCAACTGCGATCGCGCTTGGGAAAAGGCGCGGAATGGTTGGATCTGCCCCAGGTAGAAGTTGAGATTTATGATCACCATACCGATGTGGACTCGGATATTGTGGCAAAGGTGCGGCATGTGGAGCCTGTGGGGGCCGTGACCACAATGGTGGTAGAAACATTGCAGGAGCAGGGGATAATTCCGACTCCAATCGAGGCGACAGTGATGGCGTTAGGGATCCATGTCGATACTGGGTCGCTCACCTTTGATCATTCCACGGCACGAGATGCCAGAGCGCTGGCCTGGCTAATGGAGCAGGGAGCTAGCCTACGAGTGATTGGAGAGTATACGGATCCGGGACTGCCTGCCGAACTGCAGCTGCTGCTGTCGGTAGCGTTGGATCGACTGCAGACCGAAACGGTTCAGGGGCATACGCTCGCCTGGGTATTACTAGATCTAGATGGCTTCACACCCGGACTGTCTGGTCTGACTTCTCGGCTGATGGAAGTAACGGATGTGGATGCTTTATTGCTGGCGGCTCAGTATACCCGTAAGCCGACCGAAGAGGAGGAGGATGGGTCGGTGAGTCTGATTGGCCGATCGCGGATTGAAGGTACCGATCTCAACGAATTATTCAAGCCGATTGGGGGCGGCGGCCACCCCCGTGCGGCAGCGGCTAACCTGCATCATGTGAAGGCAGAAGAGGTACTGGCAGATTTAGTCAGCCAGTTCAAAGCGCAAATTCCCCATCCTCCCACGGCGCGAGAACTGATGTCCTCTCCAGTGCGGACTATTCGCCCGGAAACCACGATTGATGAAGCCCAACGGATTCTGCTGAGATATGGTCACTCCGGTCTATCTGTGGTGGATGAAGCTGGAACATTGGTGGGCGTAATTTCCCGTCGGGATCTGGATATTGCCTTACATCATGGATTTAGCCATGCACCCGTGAAAGGCTACATGACCACTAATCTGAAGACGATCGCGCCAGAAACCCCTCTTCCTGATATTGAAGCCATTATGGTGACTTATGATGTTGGCCGTTTGCCTGTCCTTGATCAGGGGCAACTGATTGGCATTGTAACCCGCACGGATGTGTTGCGGCAGTTGCATAAAGACGGAGTAGGGAATGGCGATCGGGGCTTGGGGCTTGTTGGGGCTTGGGGCTTGGGGAAGACGGCTGCATCCCGACTGCCTACTCCCTACTTCCTACTCCCGCTCCTGCAACAGGCTCTTGTTCCTGACCAGTGGACGTTATTGACAAGGGCGGCTCAGGCTGCAGAGGCGCGGGGATGGCAACTTTTCCTGGTTGGTGGAGCGGTGCGGGATTTGTTGATGACGACGCTGAAAAATGGGGGAGCCAAGGCAGAGCAGCTGCTGATCGAAGATATTGATCTGGTGGTGGATGGCTTTCACCGGGCGGCAGATGTGGGAGCGGGGGTAGAACTGGCCCGAGCGCTCCAAGCTCTCTATCCCGAAGCACGATTGGAAGTGCATGGCAAATTTCAAACGGCAGCGCTGTTGTGGCATCACGATCCAGTATTCAAGTCCTTGTGGATTGATATTGCGACTGCTCGAACAGAGTTTTACCCCCATCCAGCGGCCAATCCGGAGGTCGAAGCCAGCTCCATTCAGCAAGACCTGTATCGACGGGATTTTACAATTAATGCTCTGGCAATTCGCCTGACTCCTCCCAGACATGGGGAGTTGCTGGACTTTTTTGGTGGTGTACTGGATTTACAATCCAAGCAGATCCGAGTCCTGCACGCGAATAGCTTCATTGAAGATCCGACACGTATCTTTCGGGCAGTACGGTTTGCTGTGCGGCTGCATTTTCAGATTGATGAGCAAACCGAAGGCTATATTCGCCATGCAATCGCCAGCGGCATCTATCGCCAAATTCACGATCAGACTGATTCCCAATTCCGTGCCCCCGCTCTGCAAACTCGCCTGAAAGCAGAACTAAAATACATTCTCCAGGCTCCCTACTGGAAAGCCGCTCTACATTATTTGGCTGACTTAGGTGCTCTGCAATGTATCCATCCCACTTTTGAACCGAATCCAGAATTATGGCGGCAACTGCGCCTCATCGAGCGCTGGCTGAAATGGCAAAATCAGCAACAACACTTCGAGTTCAAAATTCAAAATTCAAAATTCAAAATTCAGAATCCCGACTGGTTGTTACTGCTAGAGACCCTTCTGGCTCACGTAGATCCCCAATATCGCGGCACGATCGCAGAAAATATGCAGCTTCCCGCTGACAGCATTAAACGATTGAGTCAACTGGCAACAGTGCAGGAGAAACTGTCCCAAAAGCTGCCTACCTGCACTCGGCCCAGTCAGGTGGTGCAGTTGCTGCAGCCCTATGATCTGCCGATGTTGGTGCTGCTGGCGATTCGTAGCGATCGCCCCACCCGTCGCCAGATCTGGCGATACCTGATGGACTGGTCACTGGTGCAGGCTCCTTTTAATGGGCAGGATTTGAAAGCGTTGGGCTATCGACCGGGACCGCAATTTAAGGAGATTTTGGAGGCTCTAACGGCGGCTACAGTGGATGGTCAGATTCGCGATCGGGTGGAGGCAGAAACATTTTTGCAACAAAAATATCCTCTCTAGAAGTCGGATTTCCCTGGTGCCAGCTAGAAGTATTCAGCGGTTAAAACTGCGACTACACCGACAAAGTATGCTGATGCAGACTCAATAAAATCAAGGTTTCCAGCAACCTGCGTCGGCAGGCTTTCTCTGTATGGCCGCGACTTCAGTCGCTAGGGTGACTGAGGGGGAGAAACCCGACTTCTGGAGAAATTTTAATGGTGCTTCTGAATTTTCAGATGCCATATTCTTTCCAGCATGAGAATTTGGGAGCGGAGGAGACGACTGCGATAGTTGTGATAACCGGAAATCGCAAGCACCAGCAGGACTGGAAATGTCACTATCAAACTGGCCAACTCCAGATCCACTGAGCTTAACTGGTTAGGATTGGTACTAGCATTCAATTGCACCGCACTGGTTTGTAAGTTTGACTGTAAGTTAGCTATGCAGGGAGAAAAATATTATTCATCTTACACCCCCCTAACACTTGCAAAGTGGGTGAAGGCAACAGCTGCAAGATCTGGTAGGACAGGGAGGATTGTCATCAGTTACATAGCGAGGGTCTCCTATCAAGCGATCGTTGGTAGCTGTACTTCCTCCAGAACTTGTCGTATTAGTAGTTGCAGCACTGCTTCGCAACAGGAAATTATCTAAGGCTCCAAAGGCTGGATTGCTCCCTGCGGCAAAATCAATATCAATGTGGGTGACTCCGATCCAATTTAAGCTCAGGGTTTGCAGTTGCTTACTAGAGGTGACAAAGCTAGTCACTTGGGCCGTCCCGTCGGTGAAGTATCCAGTCACTGTGGCATTAACCATATCGCCATAAACACTGCTGGCATAGTCAAAGGAAAGGACATCAAAACTGCCGCCTCCCGTTTTTGTTACGCGAATCCCATGGCCCCAGTTGTTCGGATGTAACACATTGCTTTGGAATCCATTGCTAGTACCGTAAATCTGCAAGGGATCGGCAGGCAACATATCGGTAAAGGTATAACCACTGGCATCCTGATAGGCACTATTGCCATAACTTCCTGCATTGAGATTGTCAAAGGTGATTAATGCCAGACTGGGGCCAGGATTTTCAGTCGTTGGCGCACCCCAAAACACAAAATTATCCAGGGCACCGAAGGCTGCATTGGTGCCAGCAGCAAAGTCAATATCGACCTGGGTTAAGTCCGTCCAATTCAAACTGAGGGTTTGAAGCTGTTTGCTAGAGGTGATGAAATTGGTGGTTTGGGTAGTTCCATTAGCCAAATAGCCCGTGACTATGGCATCAACGGTATCACCATAGACGCTAGCGGCATAATCAAAGGATGCGAGATCAAAGTTACTGCCATCGGTCTTTTTAACCCGAATGGTGTGGCCCTAGTTGGTGGAATGTAACACATTGCTCTGAAACCCATTACCCGTGCTGTAAACTTGCAGGTTGTCGGCAAAGGGGGCTACATCAGCAAAGGTATAGCCACTTGGGTCATTGTAGGCAGAGTTGCCATAATTTCCTGGACTTAGGTTCTCAAAGGTAACAGTCACTTGGTTGCTGCTAGTACCCGATCCCGATTGGCCGGAATTTACAGGCTCTGCCTTAACTTCTCTGCCAGTGAGAATGAGGTTGCCAAATTGTCTGGGTGAGAGATTAAGTACATTGACATCATTCCAGGTTAGTTGGCTGTCACGGGTGCCGCCATTGTCATCATCGTTATTCGCAATATCAAGGCCAATAGTGAGATTTTCTGTAGGAGTTAGACCTAAGTTTGACCAGGGAATGGCCATTTCAACGGTGTAGCCAGTAGCTGTGATTTGAACCGAACGCAAGACCCCAGTAGTGCGGCCTCCTTGTTCAAACAAATTGCCATTGATATGGACGATCAGTTGTCGATCGTCGTTATTGAAGACGCTTTGTCGATCGTGTTTGGCATCAATAAAGACTTCGATTGCGTCGTCATCCCACAAATTGGCCGAATCCTTGTGCAGATTGAGGTTGATGCCTGCAGGTAAGGTTCCTGAGATCAACTTCCAGGTCACAGACCCATTTCCATTCAAGGCCGTTAGGGTGTGTTGATATAAACTGCCACGAGCACTGTCTGGCAGAACTGTAGTAGTGATCTCTGGAACAGTGTCAGGGTTAATCACCAAACTAAAGGGTTTGCTAAAAGTAGCTCCATTGGCATCGCTGACTTGGGCTGTGAAATTAAAGATTCCAGTGCCTGTTGGAATACCACTCAAAACCCCAGTATTGCTAAGATTTAAGCCTGTGGGTAGGGTTCCGTCAGTGATTTGCCAAGTGTAGGAACCTGCTCCGCCAACTGGATCTAGGCTTTGCAAATATTGTTGAGATTGTACGGCTTCAGGAAAAGCCACAGTCCGAATAGACAGAGGCACCATAGCCGAAACGCCAGAAAGGGGGGTAGTGGTAACGACATCCCAAACCGTATCTTGAAGAATAGCCGCCAGTTCACTTGATAGTCCTTGGTCATAGGAGCGAGTAGGATCTGGTTGGTATTCCTGAGGGATGGGGAGTCCCAGAGGGCTTTCCTGGTAAATGGTGGCAAAGAATGTGAGGGCGACTAGATAGGAACCCACATTATTCAAGTGAGTTTCATCGGTATAGAGTTGGTTAATGCTGGTGTAACCTGACACCAGACCAGCTTTCATTTGTTTGTTCAGCGCATACATGACGTGCCCCACGGGAATCATCAGTGGGACTTTGAGGCTTGGTTCAGCCCTATGAAGCTCATTGGTGAGGAGTTCGTAGTAGGCTTGGGTGCGATAGGTTCCGTTCCAACTCCCTGTATAGGGACGAAGCCATTGAGTGTCCCAATCCAGCCCATTGTTGAGAGGCCATTGAGCATAAATATAGATTTGGACATTGGGACTGACCGCTTGCAAGGGAGCCAGCAGGAGATCAAGTGCTGCGATGTCACCCATGAGTTCTTGGTCATACAGGTGGCGATCGTAAGGTTGTAACGTCACCACATCCCATTGATAGTTGGAGAAGGCATTCTGATAATAGCCAAAGGGTTCTTGTTGAAATCCAGTGGTTGGATTATTAACAAAAAATTCTAGGGGTGCACCGGGAACCATGCTGCGTCCCTAGATATGGGACTGGGACTTACCCCGACTTTCTGCAAGCGCTTGAAAACCACTGTAACGCACCTGATCGGTCAGGCTGTTACCAATCATGTAGATGTTCGGCATAGTCCCTAATTGTTTACTGATGATGAGTGAGGATCAGGATTGACAAATGCTGCTTTTAGCCGTCAAAGAAGGCAGCAATAAATTAATACCTGTCAACCAGTTGGTGCGACTTTATACAATGACTCAGAACAAACCACATGGTCAAATACAGGGTTTCATACCATCAATCTATGAGCTTTCTGCTCTTAAAATTTCAGCTATTTAATGGATTCTTTTAGGCCAGGTGTCCACAGCCAGGTCTGGTTTCTTTAGGCTGCAAAGGTTATTAGTTTACGGATGCAAAGCGATCGTTTGGTATTCCAAGCTACTACCAGTGTGAACCCCAATATGCTGTCTGCCGACGCAGACTCAATACAATCCAGGTTTTCAGTAATCTGCGTCGGCAGGTTTTCTCGGTATAGCCGCGACTTCAGTCGCCAGGGTGATGACGGAAGCTAGTAAGTTGGTGGAAATGGTTTCATCCGGATTAGGGCTGTAACCATGATGACCGATTACCTGGCGAAACTGGGCTGAAAGTTCAAGATGATCAATACTGATCTACACGCTATTCTGGTCACTACAATAGTGCAGTTAATGATTTAAGGGGTTTGGATGATGGAACTCGTCACACGGCTATATTGAGGTGCTTACAGAATGGAGATCAGAACTCAGGACTATCAGATCTGGTATACCGAAGAAACCAGTACGATCACCTGTCAGGGGAGGCTCCGTCTTGCAGGGCTGGAAGAGTATCAACTCATTATTCAACTTCTGGATGACATCTTAAATTCCCAACCGCCTCTGCTGATTCTGGATCTGGCTGGCCTGGAATTTCTGAATAGTTCCGGTATCAATGTTTTTTGAAGTTTGTACTCAAAGTTCGACAACAGGAAACCACTCAATTAACAGTATTAGGTTTGTCTAAGGTTCTCTGGCAGGGAAAGTCATTAAAAAACTTCCAGCGTCTGATACCCAAACTGAAACTAGAGTTTAAGCAGTGATGGAAAAACATTTGATTGAAAAATTGAATGCAGAAATTGCTGAACTGAAGCGTCAATTGTCTAAGTTGCAACAAGAAAATGCTGAGCTGTAAACGTTGCTGGAAATTAATACAGAACACAGTGACACAATTCTGGAGACACTGGCGCAGGATAAATCTGACTTAGAAATATTCCTGGAAACCACCACGGAATATTCTGACCTGGTGGAAGCTGAGCTGCAGAAAGAAACTGAGCAAGTAGTTTATGAGGGTGAACGACGCCTGTCGCAATTTCTGGAAGCTGTGCCTGTCGGAGTTACGGTACTCGATGCTAGCGGTAGAACGTACTACGTTAACCGACTGGCGCAGGAGTTGCTTGATCAGGGAATTGTTCGCGAGGCTGCAACTGAACAATTCCCTGAAGTTTATCAATTCTTTATCGCTGGAACCGATACCATTTACCCTTCCGATCTCTTACCCATTATTCGTGCTTTACAGGGAGAGCGGTGTACTGCAGATGATATAGAAATTCATCAAGGCCATCAACGCATTCCCATCGAAGTTTGGGCAACTCCTATTTTTAATGACCAGGAACAGGTGGTGTATGCGATTGCAGCATTTCAAAACATTACTCAGCGTAAACAAATAGAAGCTGAACGATTGCAGCTTTTGCAAGAACTAACGATTAAAAATGCGGCTCTGCAACAGGCGAAAGACGAACTAGCGGAGATTAATCGCACTCTGGAAAAGAAGGTCGCAGAACGTACTCAAGAATTGTCGCATACTCTGGAAGTGTTAAGGGCTACTCAAGCTGATCTGATGATTGAGAATGCCTTACTTCGTGAAACTAACCAAACTGTAGCCTATACTTATCAAGTTGGTGGAAGTCTGCCAATTGATGCTCCGACCTATGTGGTTCGTAGGGCCGATCGTGAGCTTTACCGTGCTCTGAAGCAGGGGGAATTCTGTTATATTCTCAATTCCCGGCAGATGGGCAAATCAAGCCTGCGAATTCAAATGATGAAGAAGTTGAAAGCAGAGGGATTTGCTTGTGCGGCGATCGATTTATCGGAGATTGGCAACTGGCAAATCAATGTAGAGCAATGGTATGCGGGCTTAATTTACACCCTGGCTAGTAGCTTTAACTTGCGAGCACAGGTTGATGTCCGTACATGGTTACGGCAGCATGAGTTCTTATCACCCCCTCAGCGATTAAGTACCTTTTGTAAGGAAGTTTTGCTGACTCATGTTGCTGGTAACATTGTGATTTTTTTTGATGAAATTGATAGCGTTTTGGGGCTTAATTTTGCGATCGATGACTTCTTTATTTTACTTCGAGCCTATTATAACAAACGTGCTGAGGAGCCTGCTTATCAACGTCTAAATTTTGTTCTGTTGGGTGTTGCTACGCCTGCTCAACTGATTCGAGATAAAAGATACACTCCGTTTAACATTGGCCGAGCAATTCATCTAAACAACTTTCAGTTTCATGAAGCTCAGCCATTACTCCATGGTATCGCAAATAAGATCATAAATTCCCAAGCTCTTCTGAAGGAAATATTGAATTGGACTGGAGGCCAACCTTTTCTTACCCAAAAGCTGTGTAAGCTAGTTGCTCAGGAAGTAGAGATAGGGAATCGGGGATTAGGGATTGAGGGTTGGGAGACGGAAGAACAGTTCCCAAATTCCAAATTTCAGATTCCAGGTTCCACATCTCAGAGCCAAAATTCAAAACCCACAAACTCTGTTTCTGAAGCAGCATGGATCGAGAATATTGTGCAATCGCGCATTATCGACAATTGGGAAGTGCAGGATGAGCCAGAACATTTGAGAACCATTCGCGATCGCTTATTGGATGACGATCAGCGGGTGATTTCGCGGTTACAGCTTTATGAAAAAATTCTGCATCAGGCTCCCTGTCCTGAGGATGGCAGCTTGGAGCAAAAGCAACTTTTGTTGTCAGGTCTGGTTGTGCAATGCTCTGGTGTAGATGTCAGCATGCCATTAGGGCTTGAGGTGGCTAACCCCATTTATCGGCGGATTTTCAACTCGTCCTGGGTGAAGCAACAACTCGAGTCTCTGCAGCATACTTTGTCCACGGCCTGAGTTGCGGTACTTGAGCAGTCTTGATCTAGGCTACGGGTAGACAGAAGCGGAAGGTGCTGCCCTGACCCAATTCGCTTTCGACTTCAATCGTGCCCCCCTGTAACTCGACTAAACGACGAGAAATGGCTAAACCAATACCTGTACCACCAGAGGCCCGATCGCGCGATCGATCCGATCGCCAGAACCGCTCAAAAACGTGGGGCAGATCGGCAGGCGGAATTCCCTGTCCTGTGTCGATTACTGCAATCCAGACTTTTTTGCCTTCGTTCCAGGCTCGTACCGTAATGGATCCTGCCTGGGTGTAGCGGAGCGCATTGCCCAGCAAATTCATCAACACTTGCTCCACTCGCTCTGGGTCAGCCACAACAGGCGGTAAATCTGGTAGGCAATCCAGCTTTAAGATGGGACTGGATTCCAGCAGTTGATCTGAGAATTTGTCGACGATCGCCTGCAACAAAGGCTGCAGATCGAGTTCAACCGATCGAATAGGCAAATAGCCCGCTTCCGCCTGAGACAGTTCCTGTAAATCATTAACCAAGCGGCGCAAACGAGCTGTTTCACGGGCTAACCGTTGATAAATATCGACCGAGGGTGCGATCGTGCCGTCTGCCAACCCTTCCAGATAGCCTTCCACAACCGTCAACGGGGTACGGAGTTCATGAGTTAGATCCCCAATTAACTCGCGCCGACGTTGCTCAACTCCTTCGAGATCGGCGGCCATGCGGTTGAAGCTCAGGGCTAACTGATTCAATTCAGGAATCTCGCTGCTTGGTAACCGCTCTTCCAGATGACCCGCTGTAATTTTTTGTGTTACCTGCTCCATGTGAATCAGCGGTTCGGTAATCCGTTTGGCCACCAGATAACTCAAGCCTCCCGCTGCTGATGCTCCAACAATGACCGACCAAAAGGCACCCCGACTCCAGGCTGACTCAAACCCATCTACCAGCTTTTGCCGTACCCGCACCAGATTCAACTCCCCGACCTCCAGATTTTCCAGATGCAGAACGAATAACCGGGGAGAATACAGCCTGCCTACTGTGACCAGGGTACTTAACCCCACAATCATCACAATCAGATGGGATAGAAATAGTCGCCCCCGCAGTCCGAGCTTACTCATAGGAGGTTATTGATCATTTGTCATTGGTCGCTTTCTATTCCCTATCTCCTTTCACACCGTGTCTTCAAACTTATAGCCCACTCCAATTACCGTTTTAACAAACGTGGGATTAGACGGATCCGGTTCGATTTTTTTGCGAAGGCGGGCAATGTGAGTATCAACTACGCGCTCGTCACCAAAGAAGTTACTGCCCCACAGTTTGTCGATTAATTGCGTGCGGTTCCAGACCCGCCCAGGGTAACTCATGAATGTGGAGAGTAAATCAAATTCCAGCGCGGTCAAATCCAGGGGTTCAAATTCGTTATTCCCCAGGCAGCGTTGGGCAAGCCGTTGATCCACATCAATCTGAAAATGTGGGGTGCGATAGGTATGAGTTTGTCCGCCCTGCCGCAAACTGCGCCGAAAGAGGGCACGCACCCGCGCTACCAGTTCTTTGGGACTGAAAGGCTTGACCATGTAATCATCTGCTCCGGTGGAGAGGCCGATAATGCGATCGATTTCTTCTCCCCGTGCCGTCAACATCAAGATATAGGGATCTTTAGGCCCAGGCTGCTGACGAATGCGGGCGCATATCTCTAATCCGTCCAGCCCAGGAATCATCAAGTCCAGAATGATTAGATCGGGTTTCTGCTCCTGAAATATCTGGAGAGCCTGATTTCCATCCCGGCAAACCCGGCAGGAAAACCCTTCTTTTTCCATGTAAATCTGAATTAATTGAGCAATTTCAGCTTCATCTTCAACAATCAAAATTTCCATAGACAGGGGGAGGGGAGAGTTAAGAATTGAGAGTTAGAGAATTTTAGATTTTAGATTGTCCTCTGTTTTCTATAAATGATGAACGACTAAGGATAGCCCACTATCCACTACTCACTTTTAACTCTTAACTCTTAACTTTCTACTCTTACCCAGGGGTGACGCACTTTCAGACAACGGGTAGCATGGGATTAAATTTTTGATCATGGTTCATGGAAACTGGGATGCAGCAGGAGAATTTGAGGCAGATTGGGAGGCGGTTGCAAGAGCAGTTGAGATTGCATCTACCCCTGTTGCCGCTGCGGGTTCAGTGTGCCTTGAAAGAAAACCTGATGGTGTTGGTGCAGCATCCTCCCGGAATTGAGGTTGAGCCTGCTCAGGTATTTGGGATTTTACAACAGGCGCTGGCTGACATACCAGCAGATTGGCTGCCCGATCGCCCGTCTCCAAGCTCAAACCAGAATTCTTTAATCAAGCTGTATTTACGGGTGGCTGGTCAGGCAAAACCCTGTGCCGCTCATGCATTTCGCTTCTCCTCTACAGCCAATTTCTCATTTAAGTCGGAGGTTCCGTTGTCCTCAGAGGATGCGACCGTCGCAGAACCCGCTGCAGATGCGACGATCGCAGAACCCACTGAAGATAGGCCACTGGCTCAACTGGATGAAATAGCCCCCTCTGCTTCGGCTGCTTTATCCCGATCGGAGCGGAAGCCTGAGTTAGTGGCTGTGGGTGATCGTTCTGCCATCTCTCCTGGGAGATTGAGGGCGAAAGGAAATCCGCAACCCTGGTTGGCGGCCGGGGGGGGATTGGTGGCGGCTGTGTTGGTGGGGGGGAGTTTGTATGCTCTCACGCGGCCCTGTGTATGGGGTATCTGCCAACCATTGCAAACGGCTCAAATCCTTGCCCAGCAATCTGCTCAGCTCCTGCAGGGAAATCCATCGGAGCAGGCCGAACAACAGACCAGACAGCACTTAACGGAAGCGCGACGTTTGGTCAGTGAAATCCCTCCTTGGTCAAGATCCTACGGCGAAGCACAAGGGGTGCAACAATTACTAGATCAGATCCTTAGCGCGGAAAGCAAGGCTGAAATGGCAACTCGGAAGGGCCAGGTAACGGCTCAATCGGTGGCAGACTGGCAGGCGGTGGAATCTCTCTGGCGAGAGGCGATCGCTCCCCTAGAATCTGTGGCTCAAACCAGTCCGCTTTACCCCTATGCACAACAGCGATTAACAGCTTACCGGGCGAATTTGAAATGGATCGAGCAGCGAATTGTAGCGGAACAGGAGGCTCGCAAACGGCTACTGATAGCCAAGCAAACCGTGGGTTTGGCGGAAGCGCGGCAAAATACAGCCAAGGAACTTCAGGATTGGCAAATTGCTCAATCAACCTGGCTAGTGACTATGAATGCGCTACAGCAAATTCCGGAGGGAACTACCAGCTATACCGAAGCGCAGCAACTGATGCAGAATTATCAGCCGAAGTTGGTCGCCGTCCGCGATCGGGTTACCCAGGAGCAGTTAGCGACCAAAGCCTACACTCAGGCTGTTCAGTCAGAACAACAGGCCAAAGCATGGCAACAAAAGAATCAATGGTCTCAGGCGGCAGCATCCTGGCAGAGCGTCCTCAATTATGCTGGCCAGGTGCCGGAGGAGACTTCTGTTTCTAGTCAGGCCCAAACGCTTGCAGCCAATGCAGCGAGTGCTCTAAAACAGGCCCAAACAGTGGTTAAAGTTCGAGATGATCTGGATCGAATTTGTTTTGCTTCTGGCAAGATTTGCGACTACACCATCCAAAACGATGTCATCAAAGTTAAGTTTGTGTCTGCCTATGAACGTCGTGCCCGGACGATCGGTGGCATTAGCTATTTCTCTAGAGACTACGAGACAATGTACAAAATCGATCAACACTTTGCCTCTCTCGCCAAAGCGTTGCAGACTGTGAGCACTAATTCGGGGATACCCATTCAGGTGTACAACTCGGATAATCAGGTGCTGGGGGCGTTTGTGCCAGGAGGCGGGCAGTGAGGCCTTGTGGAAGGCCAAGATCAAGCGACACTAGTAATCGCAGCTTTACCAGGATTGAAGTAACGGGGTAGAGACGTTTCGCCGAAACCTCTCTATCAGGAAAGGAAATATAAACTAAATAAAAGATTGCAGAAATCGCGATTTTATCGTTATACTGAACAAGCTAACGCGGGGTAGAGCAGTCTGGTAGCTCGTCGGGCTCGAATCAGAAATCAGTTACACGCTTTTAGGCTGATTTCTTTAATGGGCGGCATATCAGGAAACTGATGTGTGATTACTTGTCTAAGTCGGGGAAGCCAGTAGCGTGGTAATCCCGAGCCAAGCTCCGAAAGGAGAAGGTGTAGAGACTGGTTAGGCAGGCACCCTAACAGGAAAGCTGAGGGTGAAGGGACAGTCCAGACCACAAACTGATTGATTCAGGCAGCGAAAGTTGTAGTGGTAAGCATAACCCGAAGGTCCATGGTTCAAATCCATGCCCCGCCACCAAATTTAGAGCCCCGAGTTCTTCTGACCTTGGGGTTCTAAAATATTTAAGGAGAATTTCACAAGCTTGTGGATACTAAGCTTCGAGGAGATATTGCTGAACAGGCAGCCGTACTTAGGGCTTTATTTTTTCATTCTGAAAAAGTACGGTAAGTAGGGCAATCCGCTGCTCAAGCCACCCATAGCCTCGGTAGAATGAGGATGCTTTCCTACTGACCTGGCTATGACGGACAAACTGCAACGTCCCCTGCTGGTGGGTGGTCTTACCCTGGCAGCAGCTCTCTGGATGCTGGAATTTCTACACCAATCCTTTGGCGAATGGGAGCTGTACACCATGCTGGCTCTTGCTATTAGTGCAGGGGTCTGGTGGATTCAACGTCCGTCCACAGCCAAGGTTGCTGAGGAATTGTCTTTACCGAAATATGTGGATGTGACTGCGGTTAAACAGGCATTGGCCGAAGTAGAACAGGTGTTACTTCGGTTAAAACTGGAAGCAGATGACACAAATTCAGCCCTGGCTGGAGTTCAGCCTCAGGTATCCTGGTTGCAATCTCAAGTGGGCCAGATTGCTCATGAACTCGATCGCGAGACTCTGCGGTTAATAGTCATGGGAGCTAAAGGATCCGGAAAGACGGTGCTCCTGCGGTTATTGCAAACTTACTGGGTGGGCCAAGTTCCTCAGTCTGTAAGCTTGTACGAGGCTCCCAGTGTTGGGGTGGAAACGGCAGGTGGATTAGATGCCGAAGCCCTGATGCTGAAGCAGGCGATCGCAGCGGACTTGGTCCTGTTTCTGGTCACTGGGGACCTAACGGATTCGGAGTTGCAGCAGTTAAAGCGGTTGGCTGCCCGGAAGCGAACACTGTTGGTGTTTAACAAACAGGATTTGTATTTGCCGGAAGAACGCCAGCTTATTCTCAACCGGATGCAAAACTGGGGACGGGGCTTTCTGTCTGGAGATGATGTAGTTGCGATTGCCGCAGCGCCCAAACCCTTGAAAGTCAGGTATTATCAGGATGATGGGGCTGTTCAAGAGTGGATGGAAGAGCAACCCCCCGATCTGGCCGCCTTGACCCAGCGGTTAACAGCCATTGTTGACGAAGAAAGTCGGCAACTGGTATTGGCCAGTGCTCTGACTCAGGCGCTCGACTTAAAAGCTCAAACAGGGGCGACTCTGAATGAGGTACGACGGCTCAAAGCGATGCCTGTAATCGAAAAATTTCAGTGGGTGTCTGCTGCCACCGCCTTTGCTAGTCCGGTTCCTACCCTGGATGTGGTAGCCACGGCAGCGATCAACGTCCAAATGATCCTGGATTTGGGAGCGATTTATCAGCAGAAGTTTTCTGTGGATCAGGCTCAGAAAGTAGTGACTACGTTAGGAAGCCTGATCCTGAAATTGGGATTGGTAGAATTTTCCACACGAACGGTGTCCCATTTACTCAAGACGAATGCTGTGACCTATATCGCAGGCGGGTGTATTCAGGCGGTGAGCGCGGCATACCTAACCCGGATTGCGGGACTGACGTTAATCGAGTATTTCCATACCCAGGAACCGAACCTAACCCTCAGCGATGCCAAACCTCTCTCGATCGATCGGTTAGGCGAGATCGTGCAACAAGTCTTCCAGAAGAACCAGCAAATCTCCGTTGTACAAACCTTTATCTTGCAGGTTCTTGATCGCATCATCCCCAAAGCCACCCAACCTTCCCCCTCCCTATGTACAGACTCCGCACCTAACGCCTCCACTTCTTCGCCCCTCCCTCCCCCTCTTCCCTCGCCTCCCCTCGTCATCCCGCTCTCTCTGCCCCAGCCAGAAGGTCAGGTTGTGGAGCAGAATGAAACTAAGACCCCTATTCCCCTAGCTGTTCCTCTGGATGCCACCCAATTCCCTTCCTCCTGAATCTAACTCTGCTTCTCCATTGAGAGCGATCAATCCGCAAACCCTTTATCTTCAGCGTGCTCGTGTCAGTTTGCGGCAGGCCTTGAATCGCTATACGAGGTACTTTCGGGCTGCCAGACAGCGGCCATCGGGAACATCGCCTCAAGCGGCAGTGAAAGCGGATATGGAACAGCTTTCCGCGGCCTTGCATAAGTTAGAAACCAATGTGGCGCGGGTAGTAGTGTTTGGGCTGGTCAGTCGAGGCAAATCAGCGGTGTTGAATGCTCTCCTGGGGCAGAAAGTATTACCTACTGGGCCGTTGAATGGGGTTACTTTAGCGCCACAAGTGGTTGTCTGGTCGCCCTTTGAGGCAGATGGAGCGATCGCTCATCCAAGCAACTGGACTGATTCCCCGGCAACGGTGCAAATTGAATTGATCGATACTCCGGGATTAGACGAAATTGATGGCCAAGCACGGGCTGAGATGGCTCAAACCGTTGCCCATCAAGCCGATCTAATTTTATTTGTGGTAGCTGGAGATATTACTCGCACGGAATATCAAGCTTTGTGCGACTTGCGGCAGGCTCAAAAACCCCTGTTGCTGGTGTTCAACAAAATTGATTTATATCCACAGCATACCCGGCAAGAGATTTATCAGAGTTTGCAGTGGTTAGCGGCGAAAAGCGCCGCAGGAGCGTCTTTACAGGAACTACTGTCCGTGAATGAGATTGTTTTGGTGGCGGCCGATCCGGCTCCCCTGCAAGTGCGAGTGGAACATCCCGATGGTCGGGTGACCTATGAGCGGGAAACACCCCCGGTTTACATTGAGCCATTGAAGCAAAAGATTTTGGAAGTTCTCAATCGGGAGGGCCGTACTTTAATGGCGTTGAATGCCTTAATTCAAGTGCGAGAGGCGGAAGCTCGGTTGGCAGATCAGTTATTGGAGTTGCACAATGCTGAGGCAGACGAATTGATCTGGAAGTTCGTTCGGTATAAAGCGATCGCCGTCGCTCTCAACCCGATCGCCATCCTTGACCTGGCAGGGGGGGCGATTTCTGACCTGGCCATGATTCGGGCGCTGTCAGAGCTTTATGGGTTGCCTGTCACAGGCCATGAAGCCAGTAAACTGTGGAAGACGATCATCCTTAGTTCTGGCAGTTTGCTGCTTTCAGAAATTGGCAGTGGCCTCCTGTTGGGTATAGGAAAAAGTGCCGCTGCTGCCGCCTCTGGAGTGGACACCTCCAGTAGTTTAACGGCCTATGCTGGAGCTGCGATCGCCCAGGCTTCTTTGGCTGGCTTTGGAGCCTATTCGGTTGGGCAGGCGGCTCAGGCTTACCTGCAACGGGGGTGTAGCTGGGGGCCGCAGGGAGCGAATACGGTGATTCAGGAAATTCTCAGTCGAATTGACAAAGACACGATTCTTTATCGCGTTCGGCAAGATCTGAGTGAGCAACTGAATATCCCTATGCTGTAAGGGTGATTCTGTGTCCTGTGTCAGTTGCTTGACGCTGCCCCATGCTATCCATTGACGAAATCCAAAATTTAAAATGGTTTTGTAGCAGTCAACTGGGCTGGACTCTGCGCCCCTTTTTCGTCTCCCCCGGTCAATTTGAATTATTTTGTCCTAGAGAGGGCAGTTTTTTCTCTGGGGTTTGGAATGCCCTGCTTAACTTCCTGTTTTGACCATGCTAGGTTTTACCGTATATTCGATGAGGCATACAAAGCAGAACAGCCTTTTCGTAATCGGGAAACAAAATTATGCACCGTTTGGCAGCTACTCCGGGAGGATGGAATCCTGATCAAGAAGGAGTTGTGTTTATTGAACAAACGCCAGCTCCGATCGTCGTCTTAACTGCTGCCGATACGGATATTCAGACCCTGGCCAGAGCTGTAGAACGACTACCCGCGGATTTTCCTGCGATTCGGGTGGCGAATCTGCTTAACTTGCAGCAAAACTTGACGATCGACACCTACGCCGAGCAAGTTCTGGCCCATGCTCAAGTGATCCTGCTGCGCCTTCTGGGTGGACAGTCCTACTGGAGTTATGGTCTGGAAGTAGTACAGGAAGTCGTGCAGCGATCGCAAGCGGCCCTCTTTGTGCTTCCTGGGGATGATCGCCCTGATCTCGATTTAATGAGCCATTCCACCGTTCCCCTGGCCCAGGCCAATCAACTCTGGCGCTATCTCACCGAAGGCGGTATCGACAACCTGACCCACGCCCTCCAATTCATCGCCAATCTATATCTCGGCTGTCAGCTCTTACCGCCGTCGCCCCAAACTGTTCCCCAGGTAGGTCTATACCATCCAAAATCCAAAATCCAAAATCCAAAATCCGAAGTTTCCAACTTAAAACTCCCCAAAGTTGGTCTTCTCTTCTACCGCGCCCACTACCTGTCTGGTAACACTGCTCCCATCGATGCTCTCTGTCAGGCATTACACGATCGCCAGCTTGATCCCATCCCCGTCTTTGTTTCTTCCCTTCGTGATCCCGATGTTCAGGCTGAAATCCTGCACTACTTTCAACCTAAAGACGAAGCTGGGATTCAGGCTCTCCTCAATACCACTAGCTTCGCGATCGCCCAACTCTCTGACCACCT
Source organism: Leptodesmis sp. (assembly GCF_052746595.1). Lineage (NCBI taxonomy): Bacteria > Bacillati > Cyanobacteriota > Cyanophyceae > Leptolyngbyales > Leptolyngbyaceae > Leptodesmis > Leptodesmis sp. The sequence goes on along the minus strand of NZ_JBRAGO010000036.1, from coordinate 11,532 downwards.
ATCCACCCACCCACCCACCCTCTGGCACTCCCTCAACATCCCTATTCTGCAAGTTATCCTCAGTGGCGGCAGCGTAGACCAGTGGCAGAGTCAATGGCGGGGATTATCTCCTCGTGATATGGCTATGAATGTTGCGTTGCCTGAAGTAGATGGGCGAATTATCAGTCGAGCCGTGTCCTTCAAAAGTGTGCAAACCTGGAATCCCCAGTTGGAAACCGATGTCGTGGGTTATGAACCTGTCAGCGATCGCATTCAATTTGTCGCAGATCTAGCCGCAAATTGGGTGCGGCTCAGGCAAACGCCCATTCCCGATCGCAAAATTGCTCTGATTTTGGCCAACTATCCCACACGCAATGGTCGCCTTGCTAACGGTGTGGGTTTGGATACCCCAGCCAGTTGTGTTGAAATTCTCAAAGCCCTGCAGCAAGCGGGTTATTACGTTGAGAATCTGCCTGCCTCGGGTGACGATCTCATTCAACAACTGACCGCTGGCATTACCAATGATCCAGAAAGCCGAAACTGGCGGCCTGTCTACCAATCCCTTTCTTTGGAAACCTATTGGCAATACTTCGCTAGCCTGCCAGAAGCCGTACAGCAGGGCATTAGTGAACGTTGGGGCGGTGTGGGGAATAGGGAACAGAGATCGGAGATCAGCGATCAGAAATTAGGGCATGGAGCAGAGGTCAGCCAAAATCCAAAGTCCAAAATCCAAAATCCCGCAAAAAGTGCCCCATCCTCTATCCCGATTCCCGGCCTCCAACTGGGCAACATTTTCATCGGCGTTCAACCTGCACGTGGCTATGACCAGGATCCGTCACTGAATTACCATGCACCGGATCTGGAGCCAACCCATGAGTATTTGGCGTTCTATCACTGGATTCGGGAGCAGTTTGGGGCACAAGCGATCGTCCATGTTGGTAAGCATGGCAATCTGGAATGGCTTCCGGGTAAAAGCATTGCTCTCTCGGAAACATGCTACCCGGAAGTGGCGTTAGGGCCGCTGCCGCACTTGTATCCGTTTATCGTTAATGATCCGGGGGAAGGGGCACAGGCCAAACGCCGATCGCAGGCAGTCATTCTGGATCATCTGACTCCACCGATGACCCGTGCGGAGTTGTACGGCCCCCTACAACAACTGGAGCGGCTGATTGATGAATACTACGAAGCTCAAACCCTGGATCCATCCCGGTTACCCTTAATTCGCGATCGCATTCTGCAACTGCTACAGCAGGAACATCTCTATCAGGATTTGGGCCTTGAAGCAGTGGGAAATGGTAAACAGGAAAAGGGGCAGACTCGCAATGAGCCAACTCTGCCTGCATTGGAAACCCTATTGCCACAAATCGATGGCTACCTATGTGAATTAAAAGAAGCTCAAATTCGCGATGGCTTGCACATTTTGGGGCAATGTCCCGAAGGTAGACAATTACGCGACTTGGTCATAGCGATCGCCCGTCATCCCAATGCTCATCAACCTGGACTTACTCGTGCGATCGCTCAGGATTGGGGCTTGGAGTTTGATCCATTGACGGCGGAACTAGGGGAATGGTTGCAGGAGATCGGCGATCAGGGATCGGGGATCGCAAATCAGGAGGTGAAGGAGCGATTGCGAACGTGCCGGACTGTGGGAGACGCGATCGCCCAAGTTGAGAATCATGCTGCCTCTTTGGTTGATCAACTACTTACATCTGCTCCTACTCTCCCACCCTCCCACCCTCCCACTCTTTTCCCCTCTCTCGCCTGGATCCAGAACCACCTGATTCCTACGCTCCAGCAAACCACTCAGGAACTCGCTCACTTAATTCGAGGACTAAATGGGGAATACGTTCCTGCAGGAGCTTCAGGCGCACCGACACGCGGACGACCTGATGTATTGCCCACGGGCCGCAACTTCTATTCAGTAGATATACGGGCACTGCCGACCGAAACCGCCTGGGAAGTTGGTCGGAAAGCAGCAGCAGTCTTGATTGAACGGTATGTTCAGGAACAGGGAGAGTACCCCAAAACGTTGGGACTGTCCATTTGGGGGACATCTACAATGCGAACGGGGGGGGATGATATAGCAGAGGCGATCGCGCTTTTGGGAGTTCGCCCCGTGTGGGAAGGGGTAGCGCGGCGTGTGGTGGACTTTGAAATTTTGCCGTTGTCGGTTCTGGGTCGCCCGAGAGTGGATGTCACCCTGAGAATTTCTGGTTTTTTCCGGGATGCCTTTGCCAATTTGATTGATTTGTTTGATCAGGCTGTGGCGGCTGTGGCGGCTCTGGATGAGCCAGAAGATCTGAACCCACTGGCGGCCAGAGTGCGACAGGAAACCGTCCACTGGCAACAGCAGGGATTAACCGTAGAGCAAGCCGAACGGCGATCGCGCTACCGCATCTTTGGCTCTCAACCAGGGGCTTACGGAGCAGGATTACAGGGCTTGATCGAGGCTCAGAATTGGACGGATGATGCAGATCTAGCGCGGGCTTACATTAACTGGAGCAGCTATGCCTATACAGGGCAGGGAGTGGGACATGCTGCCCCGGAAGCCTTTGAGCAACGTTTGAGGCAGATGCAGGTCGTGTTGCACAACCAGGACAACCGAGAACACGATTTACTGGACTCCGATGATTACTATCAGTTTCAGGGTGGACTCACGGCAGCGGTACGTTCTATTCAGGGGAAAAATCCTCACCTGTATTTTGGCGATCATTCCCGGCCAGAGAATCCCAAAATCCGGCGGTTGCAGGAGGAAATCGCCCGAGTTTACCGTTCCCGGGTGGTCAATCCCAAGTGGATCGCAGGTGTCATGCGCCACGGGTATAAAGGAGCGTTTGAGATGGCCGCCACGCTGGATTATCTGTTTGCTTACGATGCCACAACCCGCTGTGTAAAAGATTTTATGTACCAGGGCATTGCTGAAGCCTATGTGTTGGATCCAGAGGTGCAGAAGTTCATCCAACAAAAGAACCCCTGGGCGTTACGAGATATGGCCGAACGCTTGTTAGAGGCTCATCAACGGGGATTGTGGCACGATGTCGAAGCCGATACTCTGGAGCATTTGCGATCAATCGCTCTGCAAGCCGAAGCATTGATTGAATGAAGCAACTTTGACCAGAAGGGTATGGACGTAACCTGATCGAAAATGCAAAGAATAAAGCGAAAATGCAAAGGATTATATCTGGTCTGTTACATAGGGCTTATCAGCGGAGACAGTGGTATAGGATTTGAAGTAGCGAAAAGAACATGAGGATTGGCTGAGATAGAACTGGTTTGGCTGATTGTGCAGGCATCTGTTCTTTGTGCTGTCCTTCTTGCCGTGACCTGTGGTCTGATGTTTGCGCCCTGGTACGTTTTGCTGGTGGCCTTGGGGCTTGTATTGGCAATGATCCATAAACTGATGTCCGAATTAACAAAAGAGGGTTCAGAACCGACAGTTCCAGTTAGTCAGTATCTCGACTAGCCTGATTCATTGAAAGCAGGCAGCAGTACTTCAATCTTTGCCTTCTGCCCTCTGCCTTTACTACTTTGTGGCATGTTAGATCTGTTTTTAATTCTCAGCCTGGGATTTTTAGGTAGTTTTGGACACTGCACGGGGATGTGTGGACCTTTAGCCGTGGCCTTTTCCCTGTCTCAAAAAGAAGTAGGCCAACCAGACTGGCAGCGCTACGTTTACTTTCATAGCTTGTTGAATCTAGGCAGAATGACGAGCTATGTACTCGTAGGAGCCGGTGTGGGAGGAGTCGGGTCACTGCTGATTGCAGGCGGACAGTTAGCTGGCATCGACAGTCCCCTGAGACGGGCGATCGCCATTCTCACCGGACTAATGCTCATCTGGCTCGGACTGAATCAAATTCGACCTGGATTAATGCCCGGTTTACCCCTGCTTCACCCGTTACAGGGACGACTCCACGATCGCCTCAGCAGAGCCATGCTCCATCTCTCCTTCCTCACCAGCTTTGATTGGATGATGCAGCGGTTGGGCGATCGCTGGCGACTTCTGCATCTGCTCGCCGTTCCTGCTTTAATTTGCTGTACTGTCCATGCCATTCTGGTGGGTTCTCATTACCTGGGGAACATGGAATTCACAACTCCCAAAAGATTTGGTCGGGGATGCTGGTTGTTCTGACGGGAGCCGTTCCTCTGGTGCGATTTCGTCCTCTGTGGGCCTGTTTCTCTCTGGAACAATGGTATGCCCCACCGCTACGGCCTACGCCAGCCAGGAAATTGAATCAGTAGCTATAATGACTCCGATCTAATTCTCAACAAGTCTGCTTCTTGCAATTAAGTCTTAATAGAACTATCATTTCAGAAGTGCAGGTCAGCCCTTGAAAAGGCAGCGTCGAGAGGTATTTATGTTTTCCTACACCGCTGGTTCCTTAAAGTCCGAATTGAATGCAAAGGGGTGGCGACTAACCCCACAACGGGAGATTATTCTACAGGTGTTTCAAAATCTGCCTCGCGGCAATCATTTAAGTGCAGAAGAACTGCACGAATTGCTGGTGCAACGGGGAGAGGCCGTTAGCCTTTCCACAGTTTACCGCACAGTGAAATTGATGACGCGGATGGGCATTTTGCGGGAACTGGAACTGGCAGAAGGTCACAAACACTATGAGTTGAATTCAGCCTCTCCCCATCACCACCATCACCTTGTCTGTGTGCAATGCAACCGCACGATTGAGTTTGAAAATGATTCCATCTGGAAGCAGGGCCTTAAACAGGTGGAAAAAGCAGGATTTCAGATGATTGATTGCCAGCTAACGATTTACACGATTTGTCCGGAGGCACTTCGTATGGGATGGCCTGCTTCAGTTCCCAGTCACTGGGCCTGCTCCCGATCGATCGCCAGCATGTCTGCCCTGAATGTAGGTTCTTGACACTGGGTAGAGACATTCCACCGGAACGTCTCTGTTGGTTTTTTCTAGAGCGAGGCTTAACTTACTCATCTTGCGATTGAGATGAGCGACGGAACAGGGTGTTCAGTAATTGGCTCCACAGAGACTCTACCCACAGAAAACAGCGATCGAGCCAGCGGATCACCCGTTCCAGCCAACTCAATTCGTAGCCTATTAAAGTGACATCGGTTTCAATCAACTCCGGCAATCGCTCCTCTACCCCAGCTAAAGGCTTATTGCCATTTCGGTGCAGCAGGGGAGAGCGCTCAGCCACCCTCGGGGAGGGGAGAGTGGAAGCGGTGAGCAAAGATGATTCTGCTGATGATGAGGTCTCCTCTACTTGTACTTGAGAGAATGAGGGTGGCAGATTTAGGGCTGCGGTGAGTCTGGTCTGGAGTTTCTGCAAAAATCCGGGGAGGGCTGCAGCGTTTCCACTGGGTAGGATGGGTGGCGCATCGGATTCAGACCAGGAAGCGGGAGGGAGCGCGGCTTCCTGAAACAGGTTGGCGGCGATCGCGATTGGCCCTGATTGCATCCAGGCCATTAACCCCTGAAATACACGCACAGGTAGCCATGCCCGACTATGCGGACAGGGAGGATGCAGGGGGATTAATCCCTGGGCTTGTTGCCGCAGTTGTAAATAACGATAGTAATGCGCGACTTCCCAGATAATGCGTTGCTGAATAACAGCTTGCTGTTCGCAGGTCAAGACATCCAGTAATTGATTATGGTTCGTGACGAGTACCAGCGATCGCCCGTCCAGGAGGGAGGCAACCCCACGAATAAAAACGGTTGAGGCAGGGGTTAAGGCATTCGCGATCGCCAATGCAGTCACCTGCTCCTGGGCCTCCGTTGCTTCCAGGAATTGTTGTACGGTGAACAGAGAGTGCCAGACAGGGGCATCTACCTGCAGGGCAACCGAGTTGGCCAGAGTGAGTGAATTGGCATCGGAGGCTGGTAGGGGAGGAGCCGATGTACCTCTTCCCAATAAACGGCGAATCCGCGTGCCAATCCAGTGGGGCAACCGCCAGAGGCCGGAGTTCCGTTCATAATGGGCCATTTCCTGAATTATGCGCTGTTCCAGCCGCTGTTGCTGTTCGGGCGTGAGAATATCCAGTACCTGATTTTGCTGCGTGACTAGCACCAGCGATCGCCCTTCTAACTGCGTCGCAATTCCCTGGATAATTAACTCCGATTGTTGAAGTGCTACCGGAATGGGAGTCATGGCAAAGTTCTGCACAGTCTGTAACACCTGTTGCAGGGGGCGATCGGTGGTTAGAGAGGAATTGGAAGATAGAGCAATCCCAGCCTGATCGGCCTTGGCCACTTTCAGTTGAGGAAATTCTGGTTGGGCCGCTTTTCCTATCTGTTGCCCTACCAATCGTGTCGTTTGAAATAGGGCGTACACCGGGTAGAGCAAAATTTGTATACTCCATCCGGCTACCACCTGGACGTTCCGTACCGCTTGCTGTCCTCGAGCCAGCCAGCGGCGAGTTTGGCTCAAAATGGCACGGAGGAAACGGCTTTGATAAGGGCCAGAAGGAGAGGGAGACATGGCAGTTAATGAGAAAGTTTTTAGTTCTTAGTTCTCAGTTTAGAGCTAAACCAGGTTCAGCTAGAGAACGGTCGTTTTCCGATCAGAGAAACTACGGTTCTGGACTTAGACCAGGTTTAACTTAAAACTCAAAGCTTAATTCGTGGTATGGATGGGTTTAGTCAGAGTCTCTCCTATTTTTTCGTAGCCATCGGCGGACTTAACACCGTATACTGATTTAGCCTTTCTTAACTTGCTTAAGCTTTGGGTGTCGATCTTCGTAGTTACGTATACATTGACCGTTTACAACCCCAGCATGCTGCTTACCTGGGAACTGTTGCAATCGGCTTTTTGCCCTTACCCGGTGATGCCTCCCTCTGGATTGAGATCTCTCCCGGTATTGAAATTAATCGCATTACTGATGTAGCTCTCAAAGCGGCAGTGGTGCGTCCCGGAGTTTTGGTAGTAGAGCGCCTTTATGGCTTATTGGAAATTCATTCCACTAATCAGGGGGAAGTTCAAGCGGCTGGCCGTGCAATTCTGGACTCGCTTGGGGTGCGTCGGCAGGATGCTTTCAAGCCCAGAGTTCTTTCCAGCCAAATCATTCGCAACATTGATGCTCACCATACTCAACTGATCAATCGCAATCGACGAGGCCAGATGATTTTGGCTGGACAAACGCTATACGTGTTTGAAGTTGAGCCAGCCGCCTATGCCTCTCTGGCCGCTAATGAAGCTGAAAAAGCGGCACTGATTAATATTCTGCAAATTTCCTCAGTCGGCAGTTTTGGGCGGCTTTATCTGGGTGGCGAGGAGCGGGATATTATTGCAGCTTCCCATGCGGTGCTATCGGCAATGGAAGGAGTGGCAGGCCGAGATATGGATTCTATGCGCGTGGAATAATGGTGGTATGGGGATTCAATCCTTAGAACCAGTTCTTGCTTCTTTTTTCTGAACGTCGTAATTTGGCAGTCATGACAGCGATCGAGCGTCACACTCACTTCAAGATCTATTCCGCCAAACATGGTCTTAATGGTTGGGAACTGCCAAATGGTCAAACTTCTCTCCCAGTTGCTATGGGAAATAGAAGCTTTCAGGGTAAGCATTTGCCAGCCGTTGACTTGAGCCGCGAGAACCTTGCAGGTGTGGATCTGAGTGAGGCCAATTTAACAGATGCTAATTTGTCAGCAATTATTCTCAGTACGGCAAATTTGCGCGGCGCGATTCTGGTCAATGCGAATCTCAGCCATGCTCAACTGGTGAATACGAATCTGGTAGGAGCCAACCTGACCGGAGCGATGTGTGTAAATGCAAACCTGATTGGAGCCGACTTGAAAGGAGCACGATTACGAGGCGCTGATTTACAGAACGCGAATTTAATTGGAACGGAACTACGCCAAACGGATTTACGCCATGCCGACTTAACGGCAGCGGATCTGCAACGCACGGATCTCAGTGAAGCTATCCTCCTAGGCGCAGATCTGGGGCAGGCCAACCTCAGCGGTGCCAATCTCCACTGGGTCGAACTGAATGAAACCCATCTCTATCAAGCCAACTTACACCGATCGAATTTAACTGAGGCTCATTTGAACAGCGCTTATCTGTTTGCTGCCAATTTAAGCGAAGCTATCCTGACTGGAGCAGATTTGCGGTGGGCTAACCTCCGTAAAGTTAACTTCATTGGGGCCATCCTGCAATCCACCAATTTGTGCGGTGCTAACTTAAGGGGGGCGAATCTCAGCTATGCCAACTTGCAGGCAGCGAATTTGCGTGGCGCTAACCTGAGCCAGGTTAATTTCACCGGGGCTGATCTGCGCGGAGCCAATTTAGAAGAGGCCAATGTCAGGGACGCACAGTTACACGCCGCCATTTTAGAGTAGGCCGTGCAATCGATACGGGTATTGCGCCTCGTGCCCTTTCTTAAATGGCCGATCGTACGGCAGGACTCACAAACAGGGCTTGAAATCCGGCTTGTCGTTCTGGTGCAGGTTCGGGCGAGGCATCCCAGAGGCTTTCGTAATAGAAGAAAGACACGCCCAAACCCCGATCTCGAGCAGCCTGCGTTTGAGCTTGAATCAGAGATATGGAAACAGGTTTATTGCGAAGTCCAGTGAGAATGCCGATTCCAGTAGGAATTTTTTGTTGAGCTTCTTGAATTTCAGGACGCACAATTTGCTGCTGAAAACTTTCTAAATTGGGACGATACACCTGCACTACTAACTCATCCACAATATTTTTGCGAAGCCATCCCAACCAGTCTTGCAAATGCATTTTGTAAGCAAAGTCATAGTAGTTAGGGGATAGGGAGAAGATGGCTTTTGGCTTTCTGGCTTTCACCGCTTGATTTAACTGCACCATGAAAGTGGTGATTTTATTGGCCCGCCAGCGCATCCAGGCTTGATCCAGGGGATTTGGTGGAGGAGCTTTTTTCGTTTCTCTGGTATAAAGTGCGATCGTGTAAGGATCGTAGCCAAAGTCGTTAGGCAGGCTGGTGTGATCATCAAACTGGATGCCGTCTACGTCGTATTGAGTCACAATTTCCAGCACCAGATCGGTGATAAATTTCTGTACCTCTGGCCGGAAGGGATTCAACCACACCACCTCTCCAGCATCACTGATAGAAGTTTGACTGCCATCCTGCCTTTGGGTTAACCAGGCGGCTCGCTGGGTTGCCAGTTCTGAGGACGGGGGAGCCATGAAGCCAAATTCAAACCAGGGAATCACCAGTAACCCCTGAGCGTGGGCCTTGGCAATTAAATCAGCCAGCATATCCTGACCTTCGTAGCCCTTGTAAACAAAGGATTGAATCCCGGACTGTTGCGCTACGGTACTGGGATACAGGGCATAACCTGCATTCCAGACCACCGGATAGATGGTATTAAAGTTGAGTTGTTTAAGCTGATTGATAGCTCCCTGCAGTTTGGTGCGATCGCGCAGAATATCTAGATCATTACTGGTCATCCACACGCCGCGAATTTCTTGTTGGGATGGGCGTTGTTGGGCGATCGCAACTGAGCTACTACCGGATCCGGGTAGCAAAGGATTGAGGAGTAACGGAATCGCGAAGGCCAACAGAAACAACACTGGCAGCACAGGGCGAACCGATCGCAGGATGAATCGTTTTACCAATAGCCGCATTGATAACAGTGATCGCAAGTTAGGGGACATGGGTAATGAAATTGAGTACATCAACACGTCGTCCTACTTTAACCGACCTGCGGAAAATTGATCCTTTGCCCTGACCAAATTCTTGCGACTGGCGCGATCACGTAACTATAGGAATACCGTAGAGATATTCTGCCGGAACCTTGTTACAGATTTGAAAGACTCAACCGTTGGTAGACTGTTGCTAAAGCATTGGCATCTCCAACATTACCGGGAAACAGGACTACGGGCAGATCAGCAAACTGGGGATGATCAGCAGGCGTACGCACCATTGAGACACCGGGCAATACCTGACCGAGCAGACGAGCGGTTCTCAGAGCCAATCCAGTGCTGAGGGTATCGTTAGAGGTAATACCGCCTTTGCTGATTAAAAAGCCAATATCAGAAGGAAGTTGTTGCAGGATATCCATCAACAGACCGGACACGGCTTCCCCAAAATCCAGGCGAGTTTGTACATCGTCAAAGGTCAATTCCTGACGACTGGTGTAAATGACAGGAGTTTTGCCAGCCACATGCACCTGGTTCACTTGCTCTGTAATCTCAGCCAGTAGCGTGCGACGAGGATTGGTAGAGGGATCTAATAAACGAGCAACATCTACTTCCAGTCCCACAATGCCGGGTTGTTGCAACAAGGCTGCTAATTGTTCTGTAGTTTTTTTCACATGGGAACCAACGATGACAGCTCCTGGTTTGCCCTCCCGCACATATTGAGCCATGGCTTCTGGCGCGATCGGCTGAGCAGGAAGTGCAGCTAGAGCCGTCAGCAAACTGGCAGCACTGCGGAATAAAAACCGCTTGCCTGCAGAGGCAGCCGCCAGCACATCGATCGCAAAATTGTTCAAGTCATCCTGGGTTTCTGCATCGACAACACAGCACTGGTTATCGTGCAGGTGCATCAGACGATCACGCACACCCTGTCGAATATCGGCTAACAGAAATCGCTCTACCCGATCAGCCTTAATTCGTCCCTGAGTTTTTTCCTCTACATAGTCAGGCAGATAACTGTGCTGGTAGCCGAACACAGAATCCCTGGCAAATTCAGTCTCATGAACAGGCGTGTCGATTCCGTTCACTTTTAGATAGTGTACACTCTCTCGCGTGATGCGTCCCCCTTCAAAAAAGGCTGGGGTCAGAAAATGAGCATCAAATGGGCCTAGCTCTTCCGCAATCACATCTGTTTCAATTGGATAATGGCCGCGCAGCGTGGAATCTGATCGACTGACAACCAAAAAATCTTGAAGGTGTTCCAGGGCGATCGCCTCCTTCAGGTTATGGCAGACCTCCCGCGTCACGGTTGCGGCTTTGTCTGGAGCGAGCGCCCGTGTATTCGTCAATACAAAAAAGATAGGAGCTTCATCGATCAGCCCGATCCGCAACGTTTCCACATCCCATTGCATCAACAACAGGCAACTATGAACAGTCTGGGATCCAGTCGGGTCATCATCTAGAACAATAATCTTGGGCTTGCTGGTCATGTCTTTCTGCCAAAATCTCCGGGTTTCCTAAGGCTATTATTGAGCCAGCCAGCCACTTTCTCCGCTTTAATTTGCAATGTTGGCTGCAAATGCTAAGAAGGCTCTACCTAATTCATACATTGATACAACCTGCTGAAACCTGGGGATTAGCTATTAGCCAACAGCAACCCCTTAATAACTGAAAGGAGGAATTCCTTGTTGGATAATGGATGCAGCATTTGAGGGCAGTAGCTTGATCTCCTGAAGTGGTGCTCCACGAACGCTGGATTAATTTCTTCTTCAGGAAATATCAGTCTTAGATTCCTGAACTAGCACAAGAAGTTCGTGAAAAATTTGCCGCTTTTGTGATACTTAGTCTCCTTGACCTCGCGCGATCGCCGAAATCCCACGCAACTAAAAACCTGATTTCAAGGCATATTAGAACAATCTCCAAAATTTTTCGATAGGAGATGTTGACACAAGTAGAGGAGTTCGCTAGATTGGT
>NZ_JBRAGO010000035.1:0-40198 GCF_052746595.1 Leptodesmis sp. | reverse complement strand
GTCCCGTAACATCCGTTTAGAATCCCCGCGCATTCACGCCGGGGAGTAGTCAATAGGCAAATATATCTTAAAGAATTGGGTCAGGTGACTGCCCAAGTTGAGAGTTAGGTGAAGGTTGCTGAACTAGAGAGTACACTATGGCGCTGATTACCACAGGCAAGAAACTAATCCAGGATTTGGAAACCCACAGAGCATTAGGGGCCTATGTTCCCCTTGAAGGTGGTTTTGAAGGACGGTACAGGCGGCGCATTCGGGCTGCTGGCTATGAGTCTCTCTCGCTTTCAGCAAGGGGGTTGGGTGACCTGTCTTCCTATCTCATGGGAATTCATGGGGTACGTCCGCCTCACCTGGGTAAAAAAAGTACGGGGGCAGGGGCGGCCGTAGGTTACCGCTACTTTATCCCTCCTATCGTTTCTTATAACTTAGAGAACCTTTCTCCCCAGCACAGAGGATTACTGCTCTGGATTCTGGAAGGAAATATTCTAACCAATGAAGAGATTGAGTATTTAACTCGACTGCCAGAGATTGAGCCTCGCGTCAAGGTCGTACTGGAATTAGGCGGCGATCGTTATTTCCGCTGGATGCCTCTCAAACAAGCTTCTCTGTCTGCATAGATTTACCGTTATAGAGATGTTCCACCGGAACGTTTCTACCAAATAGGAATGGCCAAAAGGTGAGAGAGTTTTTTTGAGAGCCTGTTTCCTTGTCTTTTGCGTTGCAGCACACAAATGCAAAAATATTTCAAGGCTGCCCTGCAAATTTTCCGCTCAGGGCATTAGCATGAAGGAGTGATTGATCAACATTACCCTTTGCAATCTTTAAGGGAGGGGCATTGGTTCAAGCTCATCTGCGGAGCCAGTTATCAACACCTCCCTGCAGTTCGTAATCTGGCGTTGGCCTATACTCTGGCTGGAGCAGATTGTATTGATGTCGCAGCAGAGCCAGCGGTCATTTTAGCTGTGAAAGAAGCGATTGCACTTGCAGTCAAATTGCAAAAGACCTGTGCTCAGCTTTCTGCAGCTCCCATCAAGCAACCCCTTTTAATGGTCAGCCTGAATGATGGGGAGGATCCTCACTTTCGCAAAGCTGAATTTGATCCAGAAGTTTGTCCAGGTGGCTGTCCTCGCCCCTGTGAAGCCATCTGTCCTGCGAATGCAATTTCTCTTGCTGGGGTCATTTCGGAACGTTGCTATGGGTGTGGTCGATGTTTGCCCGTCTGTCCTATCCAACACATCACCACGCGATCGCACATTTCAACCCCTGAAGCGATCGCCCCCTTAGTTCTAGAAGCCGGAGTCGATGCGGTCGAAATTCATACCCATGTAGGACATCTGGAAAACTTCCAAAAACTGTGGAACGCCATGCAACCCTGGGCTGACCAGTTAAAGCTGCTGGCTATCAGTTGTCCTGATGGTGAAGGGCTGATCGATTACCTCCAGTCCCTATATAGGATTATTTCTCCGTTAAACTGCCCATTAATCTGGCAAGCCGATGGTCGTCCAATGAGCGGTGATATTGGGACTGGCACGACCAGAGCCGCGATCAAACTGGGACAGAAGGTCTTAGCCGCAGGATTACCCGGATATGTGCAATTAGCAGGAGGAGCCAATGATTATACGGTGCCAAAATTGCGATCGCTAGGGTTACTCAAAACACAGTTACTCTCCCAACCTGCCACTGATTTCGCCGATTTAAGTGATTTGCCAGGATGGTCTATCTCTAAACCTTATATTGCAGGAGTTGCTTATGGAAGCTACGCGAGGGTCTTATTAGCGCCCGTGCTTGAACAACTAGCAGCGATCGGACTTTCTCAGAGCGAGATCGCTTCACCCTGCTTCCAGTCTTCGAGGCGACTAGCCAGCGCTGCGCCAACGTCAGCATTTCCTGTTCGCTTAGAAGCCGCCCCAGATTTGCTCGTTCAAGCCGTTACTCTTGCCCACTCCCTTGTATCCCAACTAAAACCATTTCAAACGATGCCTTCTTTAAGATCTTCCTATGTGTCCTCTGTTACTTAAACCAAGTCCCCTCAAAGAACTAAAGTTTTCCTAAGCCCACTCAATAGCGGTTCTGGACTTGGACAAGTTTGATTTCCTTGTAATTATCCAGTTCCTTTTCTACATCCTTCCCTCTAGATGGCCAAACCTAATTTCTCTCTTTCTCCTCATGACCCCTTCCAACCTCTGGCTTCCGCTTCAAATTCCTCGGATTCACCCTCAACCACGCCTGCTAGCTTCTCAAACGCAGCATCCATGAATAATCCTGCAATTAATACACAAATTACGGACGATCTGAGCAAATTACTGGAAATTCTGCCCGGTGCAATTCGCCAGCGATTACAACAACACCCTCAACTGAATACCCTGGTTGAAGTGGTTCTAGACTTGGGTCGTCGTCCAGAGGCCCGTTTTCCAGGAAAGGCTGAGTATTTGTCCGATGAGCCTGTGACTCAGATTGACATCAATGATTGCATTGCCAGAGTTGGGGATTTTGGCGGCGACAACCGGGCAGGCATTGAGCAGACCTTACACCGGATCAGTGCTATTCGGAATCGTCGCGGTGAAATTATTGGCCTCACCTGCCGGGTCGGTCGGGCCATCTTTGGCACGATCGGTATGATTCGTGATCTGGTCGAAAGTGGCAAGTCAATTCTGATGCTGGGTCGTCCGGGTGTAGGTAAAACAACGGCACTGCGAGAAATTGCCCGTGTCCTGGCCGATGATCTGGAAAAGCGAGTCGTGATTATCGATACCTCCAATGAAATTGCGGGAGATGGCGATGTGCCGCACCCAGCGATCGGTCGCGCCCGTCGGATGCAGGTGGCCCGTCCAGAGTTACAGCATCAAGTCATGATTGAGGCGGTGGAAAATCACATGCCGGAAGTGATCGTGATTGATGAAATTGGTACTGAGTTAGAAGCTCTGGCGGCTAGAACGATCGCTGAACGGGGTGTGCAACTGGTGGGAACGGCTCACGGCAATCAACTCGAAAACTTGATCAAAAACCCCACCTTGTCTGATCTAGTCGGTGGGATTCAATCCGTCACATTAGGGGATGAAGAAGCTCGTCGCCGGGGCAGCCAGAAAAGTGTGCTGGAACGGAAAGCTCCTCCGACTTTTGATATTGCGGTGGAAATGCTGGAGCGGCAGCGTTGGGTTGTCCATGAACACGTTGCGGAAACCATTGATAGTTTATTGCGAGGTCGCCAGCCCAATCCGCAAGTCCGCACCGTGAGCGAGACGGGTAAGGTAACAATTACCCATGAATTGTCAAGTACTGACTTTGCTGGTACATTCCGAAGAACACCTGCCCTTCCCAAGCTGGATCGCAAAGATGGATTTTTGATTGACAATCCTCCGATTGGGCGCTCAGATGCCACTTGGAGCAAGGGATGGCGTTCGGCTGGACAGATGCGTCCCTTACCCAGTACCGATCGTGAGCGGGAACTTTCCAATCAGCAGCAGTTTGAAGAGTTATGGAATCAGTCTCTTGAAGCTGACCTGGAATCGGAAGCGGATGTTTCATCGTTGGGATCTCCCTCGTTTAGGAGTCTGGCGGCAGAAAAGGGCGATCGCGGTGAACCTCGGTTTGGATTGAATGGTGAAGATTTACTCTACGTCTATCCTTATGGAGTTAGCCGCCACCAGTTGGATCAGGTAATTCAAACCCTGCGCTTACCCGTTGTTCTGACGAAAGATATGGACAATGCGGATGCAGTGTTAGCGCTGCGATCGCACGTCAAAAACCACTCCAAACTGCGTCAGATTGCTAAGGCGCGTCAGGTTCCGATTCATACCGTGAAATCCAGTAGCATTCCCCAAATTGCGCGTGGACTAAGGCGAATGTTGGATATGGATGATCCCAGTTCACCGGATGCCACTAACCTTGATTTATATTTGAACCGGGGCGATAGTGATGATGAGATTGAAGCACTGGAAGAAGCGCGTCTAGCAGTTGAACAAATTGTCATTCCGAAGGGGCAACCTGTAGAACTGCTGCCTCGCTCTGCCAGTGTTCGTAAGATGCAACATGAATTGGTTGAGCACTACCACCTCAAATCCCGTAGCTTTGGTGAGGAACCCAATCGGCGTTTACGTATTTACCCTGCTTAGAAATGTAGGAAACGAACTCCTAAATAGGCGTAGGGGCGCGGCGGTCGGCTATCAGCCTATTCAATTAATTTGCATAATTTGTTAATTTGATGGATTTTCTCCTTATTTGGAAAGTAAACACAAACTCTCAGAGTTCCGCAACGACTTAACCGTTTGCGGTAATATCCCAACCATTAGCGCGAAGGCTTCATCCGGAATTTGTTTAACGGTTTCAGTACCAAAGTAGTTTTCAAAATGGTTCAAAATCATTTGCGCTCTCTGCAGAGCTACAGGATTGTCTGTTAGTTGATGGGTCAGTCGAATCCACTGTCGCCGGATCAAGTAAGCTTTTTGGCGTTCCTCTTGATTTTCTGGTTCTACCAGAGAGAGAGCGCCAACAGGGATGACCTGTTTGCAGTCCAGATCGAAAAAACTGCCGATTGCAGCTCCTGGTCCCGCAAACTCAGCATGATATTCCTTACAAAGAATTAATCCATTCCGCTTACGACTGTTGACTACTAATAGTTGACCATTCGCTAAACATTGCAGGATATCACGCTCATCTTGCATCTCGATCAGCCCTTGATAAGGTCGCTCAAATTATAAAACTATCCCCTAAATGGCTACCAACAAAAACGTCCAAGCAACGCTTTGAAAAAGAGCCAACTCTTTTTACAGGGCAACTTGGACGGTCAACAAATGCAACCAAAAACAATTTATTTGCCAATACGGGGTGGCTCACGGAAGGCGACCGCAAAAAACAGAACACCGATCGCCAGAGTTAGAATCAGGATATAAGCAACGCTTTCCATATCAAACCTCTCAGCAACATCACGACAGTCATCTACCAAGGTCAAGAGAGGTTCATCGCTTTACCAATCAAGGTAATCGCCCGATTAAACCTCTCTTAACCCGATGCACTAAAAGTGGGACTAAACCGCTTCCTTCCGTCGGGTGGTCTTGTCACCCACTTTCTGGAAGAAGCCCCATTCCACTTGCTCTTCGGACAGATCTGGATCAATTCCAGCAAAGACATCCCGGAACAGCGTCCGTGAGCCGTGCCAGATGTGACCAAAGAAGAACAAGAGGGCAAACACCGCATGACCAAAGGTAAACCATCCTCTGGGGCTGGTGCGGAATACACCGTCAGAGTTGAGGGTTTCGCGATCGAACTCAAACGGTTCTCCCAATTGAGCGGCACGGGCGTACTTCTTCACAGAAGCAGGATCGGTGAAGGTTTTGCCATTTAATTGACCGCCATAGAAGCTGACCGTTACTCCAGCTTGCTCAAAGCTGTACTTCGATTCAGCCCGACGGAAGGGAATATCTGCACGAACAACCCCTTCACTATCGGTCAGAACAACGGGGAAGTTTTCAAAGAAGTTGGGCAGGCGACGCACAGTCAGTTCGTGACCTTCCCGATCCTTGAACACGGGATGTCCCAACCAGTTTTGAGCAATCCCATCCCCCTTATTCATAGGACCAGTACGGAACAACCCACCCTTGGCAGGACTGTTACCCACATAGTCATAGAAGGCGAGCTTCTCTGGGATTGCAGAATAAGCCTCACTCAGGCTGACACCATTAGCGAGATCGGCTTGTACTCGCTTCTCGATCTCTTGCCTGAAATAACCACTATCCCATTGATAGCGAGTTGGGCCAAACAGTTCGATTGGCGTGGCAGCATTGCCATACCACATCGTTCCTGCCACCACAAACGCCGCAAAGAACACAGCCGCGATACTGCTGGACAGAACAGTTTCAATATTCCCCATCCGCAGAGCCTTATACAGCCTTTCGGGAGGACGAACACTGAGGTGGAACAGTCCGGCAATCACTCCGACAACGCCTGCGGCAATATGGTGAGCCACAATTCCACCAGGGTTGAACGGATTAAACCCAGATGGCCCCCATTCAGGAGCAACAGGCTGAACACTGCCCGTTAATCCATAGGGGTCTGAAACCCACATTCCAGGGCCAAACAGGCCAGTTAAATGGAATGCTCCAAAACCGAAGCAAAGAAGTCCAGATAAGAACAGGTGAATCCCAAACATTTTAGGCAGGTCAAGAGCAGGCTCGCCTGTCCGAGGATCTCTGAACAGTTCTAAGTCCCAATAAACCCAGTGCCATATGGCAGCCAGGAACAGCAGACCGGAAAGAATAATGTGGGCAGCAGCGACCCCTTCAAATGACCAGAATCCAGGGTTAACCCCAGATTCCCCGGTAATGCTCCAACCAGCCCAGGAGCCTGTAACACCCAAACGAGCCATAAACGGCAGGACAAACATGCCTTGCCGCCACATGGGATTTAATACAGGGTCACTAGGATCAAAAATTGCTAACTCATACAACGCCATAGAACCTGCCCATCCTGCTACCAAAGCAGTATGCATCAGGTGTGCGGCGATTAGCCGTCCTGGATCATTAATCAGGACTGTATGTACACGGTACCAGGGTAGTCCCATCGACTACGCTCCTCCTTGTAAATCGCTTTAGTTTGACGCCTCTCTTTGAATCTTATTAAAGGGCTGGGATCTAGTAAATCCGAATAGTCAGCCTTTAACTCGTCTTTGCTCCTTGCAGAGTTAACCCAATCAACCAGGAAATTGAATATAGGCAGGTACGCAAGAAAGCAGCCATGGAAAAATGAAAGTGTATAAAGAAGTGTAACCAGTGGTCAAGGCTATTGCAAGCCACTAGAAAGCTTCTAAAGCGTTTTAGGAAAGAACTTGGTCTAGCCCTCCTTCAACCTTCTATTACATAGCCTCATTACAGAATGTTGACTACAAATCTCTCATTTATTACCCCCCTTATCGGTTAAAATATATTAAGTTTGGTCAAGTTTTATTAAAGTACTGGAACCTGATTCCCCTTCCTAAAAACGATTCAGGGAAACGGTTTGAGATTTGTTAGTGTTGAGTCAGATTCAAGGTGTGACCATGGCTGTAATCAAGTTTGTCAACGAAAATCGAGAAGTCATTGCGGCAGATGGCGCGAATCTCAGGTTCAAAGCCCTTGAGAATAACATCGATATTTATACCCTGGTTGGTAAGTTGATGAACTGTGGTGGCTATGGACAGTGTGGTACTTGCGTGGTGGAGGTTGTAGAGGGGGAAGAACATCTTTCGCCCCGGACTGATGTGGAGAAGCGCAAATTGAAGAAAAAGCCAGACAGCTATCGTTTGGCTTGTCAAACTCTGGTTAACGGCCCTGTGAGCATCAAAACGAAGCCGTGATGATGAAACCCTAGGCTGCGATCGGCGTATAAGACCAGTGGTATTCTATATAGCAATCGCAGTTGTCTCAAATCTGAAGGAAGGAGTAGCGCATTATGCAAGTTAATGACTTGGGCTTTATTGCCAGCATTCTGTTTGTTCTGGTTCCATCTGTTTTCCTGCTAATTCTGTACATTCAAACTGCTAGTAGTCAGGCTAATAAGGACTCCTAAGCGATCGCTGATTCAGCTCTCAACCTGAAGACATCTTTCATGAAAACTACCAGGCTGCTCACATTTTAGATGCTTTTGGATTCATAGCCTGTTGCTAATCGGCATCAGGCAATCGTCGATCGCGACTTGAATAATCTGAATAGCTCGCCAAGTACCTTCTAAAGGAGTAAAGGTTTTAAGGATTAGGTTGAGGCGGTTTTTGAGAATTCAGATGCAACTCTTTAATGGTGGCTGCATCCAGGTTTTCCAGAAGCGCCTGTAACTTAGTTCGGTAGATATAGGGCCATCCACCCTTTGCTTCAATATCTCTCAGGAGTTTGTACAGGGCCTGACGGTTGTCTGGCAAAGATGCTTGAAAAAGATTGTCTCGAATCTCTTGATGCAATTTTTCTAAGGTTCTCAAAATTCCCAGCAACCCAAGACTATTGTTGCCATATTCCTGAGCGATTTTCCAAATGCTCTCCGTAGCCGCTTGCAGGCGCTTTTCCAGTTGTTCTAATTGAACGTCCTCATTATCAATCATTGGGAAAGTTTCCTAGATTTACGGGGCAAAGTGTTAGAGCATTTTTGTGCTTGGGATTCAGAGTCTATTGACTGACCTGATAAGTACTTGAATTAAGCATGGCAGATTCTTTCTCGATCGCAAATCTCTGATATTAAGTATTAGCATCTATTTTGTGGGATCCTAGCATTGATACACATTTTGGAGTCCAAATGTTTCTTGCCACTCCCTTGTGGATGGCTCTAAGCGTCTGGTGCTCGTCTCTTAAACTTGCCCAGAAAACTCTGAATATTGCATGAAAAGCTGGACTGGGCAATTTACATTACATCTATTTGAGGTTGTTCATGAGGTACCGTGCTCTAGTCGTTACACTCCTGGCGCTTTGTTTCAGTCTACTTACTGCCTGCGCTGAAAGCCCTGCTATGAGTAGGGAGGCTATGACTTACGACCAAATTAGAGGCACAGGTTTAGCCAATACCTGTCCTCAAATCCCTGAGACTAGCCGGGGTTCGATTCCGATCGACCCCAACAAAACCTATCGTTTGACTAGCTTGTGTTTGCAGCCAACTAGCTTTCTTGTGAAAGAAGAGGCTGCCAATAAGCGGCAGGCTGCGGAATATGTTTCTACTAAACTAATGACCCGCTATACGTCATCCATTGATGCAGTGCAAGGAACACTCAAGCCAAATGCGGATGGCAGCTTGACGTTTATTGAGGAAGATGGCTTAGATTTTCAGCCTATTACTGTTCAACTCCCTGGTGGAGAGCGAGTTCCGTTTCTCTTTACCATCAAGGAACTAGTGGCAACCACCCAGCCCGAACAATCATCAGTCAATGCTTCTACGGATTTTGAAGGGGAATTTAAAGTTCCTTCTTACCGGACTGCAAATTTCCTGGATCCTAAAGGGCGTGGCTTGACCGCAGGATATGATAACGCGGTGGCGCTTCCATCTGCTGCAGATAGTGAAGAGTTAGCCAAGGAAAACGTTAAGCGATTTCAGCTTGACAAAGGTAGAATCTCTCTGCAGGTCACCAGGGTTGATAGTTCAACTGGAGAGATTGCAGGTAACTTTGAAAGTAATCAGCCTTCGGAAACGGACATGGGTTCTCACGAGCCTAAAGATGTGAAAATCCGTGGGCTTTGGTATGCTCGAGTCGAGCCTGCAGCGTAGAAGTATCTGAATTTTTGAGATCGAAGTTGCTAAATTCAGAATTTTTGTCGTCAGTAACGTAAGTTGCTGGCTCATATATGAGCTTTTGAAGGGGCGTTAGCCCCTTTTTATATAGGGGCTTGTTCTGATACGACTCCAGAGTTTTGAAGATTAGAGGGTATTTAAAGGCCCTAGTTTATCCCCTTGATCTGTAAGGGCGTAGCCTTCGGCTAACAGCTTTGTGGTAGCTTTTAGAGATTCTTGATCGAATACTATGCCCCTATGCAGGGCGATCGCGGCTTCTCAAACCTCCTCTTAAATGTAAAAATTTAAATACTTTCAAGCTAATTTATTGGCATAATTGCCTGATAAACATCCTTATAAACTACTTTTATATAGCGGTTCCTGAACCGATGAGGTATGCTCATCTCCCAACCGTCAGGAACTTGAGGACTGAAAATGTACCGCACTCGACCGAAAAACGCTATAAAAGCTATTTATCGAATGAGTTCCGTAAAAATGCGATTGTACAAACCTGTTTCCAGAAACTAGGTTAAACGCAGGATTAATTAGTCATTTTAGGCTCCTAGGTTAGTTCATTTGTGCATCTAAGAGTTGCTCCAGCAATCTTCATGGTATCCTACAGTGACTCTAGATTTCTTATCCAAAACTTCAATTCCAATTTCAGGGTACTTTGGGCTATTGCTCTATCCTGAGAGCTAAGGAGCCTTTTTTGACAATCTTTAAGAACACTGCGCTACCGACTGAAATTCGTCATGTCTACTACTAGCAATTACGAACTCAAAAGCGAAAGTTTACAACTGCTAAGGGAGTATCAACAGATTGCCTGTCCTCAAGTTCGGAATAGATTAGTTGAACTTAACTTTGGGCTGGTTAGAAGAGAAGCTCATCACTGGATGAACCAGTGTAATGAGAGTTATGAGGATTTGCTTCAAGTTGGTAGTATTGGCCTGATCCGGGCGATCGAACGCTTCGATGTG
Source organism: Leptodesmis sp. (assembly GCF_052746595.1). NCBI lineage: Bacteria > Bacillati > Cyanobacteriota > Cyanophyceae > Leptolyngbyales > Leptolyngbyaceae > Leptodesmis > Leptodesmis sp. The sequence continues at coordinate 30,008 of NZ_JBRAGO010000035.1, read as the reverse complement.
TCCAAAGGACATGCTTTCAGTTCCTTCGCAATTCCCTATATTAGAGGTGAAATCCAGCACTATTTAAGAGACAAGAGTCTTTCAGTCCGTATTCCTCGACGTTGGCAAGCTCTGCAACGCAAAGCTGTTTGGGTAATTCGTGAGCTACACGTTGAATTAAACCGCCAGCCCTCAGACTTAGAAATAGCCGAAGCGTTAGAGATTTCATTAGAAGAGTGGCAAGAGATTAAGTTGGCTAGCCAAAATCGTTCTCTTCTGAGTTTAGATGCTCCCATTAAGGATGAAGATAACGGTACTTCATCGTTGGCTGATCTGGTTCCTGACACCCGCTATCGCAGCTTTCAACTGGCTCAGGAAGATCAGATTCGTCTGCATTTGGCGTTGACCCAGCTAGAGAAACGTACTCGTCAAATTCTAGAGTTCGTCTTTTTGTATGACTTAACTCAAAAGGAAACAGCAGAACGATTGGGAATCAGTGCTGTGACAGTATCTCGTCGAGTGAAAAAGGGGCTTGATCTGCTCCAACGGTTGATGGGTGGTTCAGAAGGCGAAGCAGAATAGAAAAGTATCGGCGGTTAGAACCGCGACTATACTCACCCAGTCTGCCGACGCAGACTCAATACAATCAAGGTTTTCAGTAACCTGCTTCGGCAGATTTTCTCCCTATAGCCGCAACTTCAATCGCTAGGGTGACTCAACACGACCATGGCCTACTCCTACTGACGGGGGTGGGCCATTCCTATAAGACCAGCCAACAAACTTTGCAGTCGGTGATCACTTTAAAGTTCACTATTTTTAATAAAGCGATCGAGCTACCCCCCTGAGTGGTGCAGAAAACTTTTTTGAGTCTCATGATGGATAACCTGAACGACCAAAACAGCGCCTGAAACCCCTTGCCCTCGTTCGTTCGCCCGATAAAACTCAAGATCGCTGTCTCGGTGAGAATCCTTAATTTATAGGGGTTTCAGGAGTTTTCTGCACCACCAAGCCATCTGCCGTTAGTTAATATTTTTTGTCTTTTGTTCTGTTTTATATAAAAAAGTTTTGTAAGGTTTAGGATGATGGATATTTAAGAGCTTTTTAACGATTTTGATTCCTGAGCTTTTTCTGATATTGCTCTGATGCTTTAAGCTCTTCTCTACTACCCTAAGTCTTTTGGAGTACTTCCCTATTTATCCTAAAGTTCGACAATAATGCTCTTAACAGGCACCTTCAAAGCAACCTGGCTGTGAGTTGTCTTATCTGTATTGCCAGGGTTTAATATCCTTCCACTTGGATTTGAGAAAAATAAGGAGATTGCCAACGTGAAACTTGCAGTTTATGGAAAAGGTGGAATCGGAAAATCAACGACGAGCTGTAATATCTCTGTCGCCTTAGCAAAACGTGGCAAGAAGGTTCTACAGATTGGCTGCGATCCAAAGCACGATAGTACCTTTACCTTGACAGGCTTTCTGATTCCAACGATCATTGACACGCTCCAGGCTAAGGACTACCACTACGAAGATGTCTGGCCGGAAGATGTGATTTATAAAGGCTACGGCGGAGTTGACTGTGTGGAAGCTGGCGGGCCACCTGCAGGGGCAGGTTGCGGCGGCTATGTAGTGGGTGAGACGGTCAAACTGCTCAAGGAACTCAATGCTTTTGACGAATACGATGTGATCTTATTTGATGTTTTAGGCGATGTGGTGTGTGGTGGTTTTGCGGCTCCGCTCAATTACGCAGACTACTGTATGATCGTTACCGATAACGGCTTCGATGCCCTGTTTGCGGCGAATCGCATCGCAGCATCCGTCCGAGAAAAGGCTCGCACTCATCCTTTACGGCTAGCAGGTTTAATTGGCAACCGTACCGCTAAACGGGATCTCATCGACAAGTATGTTGAAGCTGTCCCAATGCCTGTCCTTGAAGTTCTGCCCCTGATTGAAGACATTCGCATTTCTCGGGTCAAAGGGAAAACCCTGTTTGAAATGGCCGAGTCTGATCCGTCGCTCAATTACGTTTGTGACTACTACCTCAACATTGCCGATCAAATTCTGGCGCATCCAGAGGGTGTAGTTCCTGTCGATGCTCTTGATCGCGATCTGTTCTCGCTTTTGTCTGATTTCTATCTCAACCCCCAAAAGCCCAAAGTTCAAATAGTGGAGGAAGAGTTAGATTTGATGATGGTTTGAACAGGATTTTGAGTTTAAGGGGGGTTTCAGTTACATACAATACTTTTAACCACTCCCCTCACAACTCTAATCTTCCATCAAGGTGTTCTGTGAATACTGAGCAACTTCGTCAGTCTCTAAAGCATAAGTGGCTGAATTACTATGCAGAGAATCGCTACTGGATTGCTCGATTACAGGTCTGGGTTGACTGTGATGGCAAACGCCGACCGTCTTCAGGGTTTATGCTGGCAACATTATCTGTCCTGGAGCCTCAACTGAATCACTTGCTTCCTTTAATCGTAGATTTAAGCAGTAATCCTGACCGAATTGTTGCTGCTTTAGGTCTCAATTTTAACCCTGATGAATACTTAGAAAAACTGCAAAAGTCTCAGCAAAAAGCAGCAGCCGTTAGTTCTGAACCGGCTCAATCCATCGCGAAGTCAAAAATGGTCAAGCTACTACCCGCTAGCTCAAGTGAAATTCTTTCACCCCTGGAACAATCTCCCAAACAGGTTTCCAGGATTGATGAAACCTGTCAGGGGGGACGTTATCGCAGGAAAAAATGAATTGAAATAATTTCTTTTGAGCTAAGTTCAATCAATTCTGAAGCTGGTAAATCTCTTTCGTAAAACAGACCTTTGCTTAACTTAGGAAAGTGAATTATGACTCTTGCTGATGCCCAACCTCAGGCCATTTCATTTGAATGTGAAACCGGGAATTATCACACATTTTGTCCTATCAGTTGTGTCACCTGGCTGTACCAGAAAATTGAAGATAGTTTCTTTCTAGTAATCGGTACAAAGACCTGTGGCTACTTTTTGCAAAATGCCATGGGTGTAATGATTTTTGCAGAGCCACGATATGCAATGGCTGAGTTGGAAGAAGGGGATATTTCGGCTCAGTTAAATGATTATGAGGAATTGAAACGATTGTGCTTGCAAATTAAGCGCGATCGTAATCCGAGTGTGATTGTTTGGATTGGCACGTGCACTACTGAAATCATCAAAATGGACTTGGAGGGGATGGCTCCCAAACTGGAAGCAGAAATCGGCATTCCGATCGTGGTCGCCCGTGCCAATGGTCTTGATTATGCCTTTACTCAAGGAGAAGACACTGTGCTAGCCGCGATGGTACAGCGTTGTCCCACCAAGGTTCCTGAAGTGGAAAAAGAGGAGCGAAATGCGATCTCAAAGCTGTTGAATTTTGGTCGCAAAAAGGAAGAGGTTGCCACAGAAAAATCTCAATACCTGGATCATCCGCCCCTGGTTCTGTTTGGCTCCTTACCGGATCCGGTAGTGACTCAACTTACCCTCGAACTGAAAAAGCAAGGGATTAAAGTGTCTGGCTGGCTACCGGCGAAGCGATATGGGGAACTTCCACCGCTTGATGAAGGTGACTATGTGGTTGGAGTCAATCCATTTTTGTCTCGTACGGCAACGACGCTGATGCGGCGACGGAAGTGCAAATTAATTGGAGCACCGTTCCCGATCGGGCCTGATGGCACCCGTGCCTGGATTGAAAAAATTTGTTCCGTATTCGGCATCACACCCACAGGGTTAGCAGAGCGGGAAGCCCAAATTTGGGAAAGTCTGGAAGACTACATTCAGCTCATTCGCGGTAAGTCGGTCTTTTTTATGGGAGATAACCTGCTAGAAATTTCTCTAGCCCGATTTCTGATTCGGTGTGGTATGACTTGTCCGGAAGTCGGGATTCCCTATATGGATAAGCGCTATCAGGCGGCTGAATTAGCGCTGCTAGAGAAAACCTGTCAAGAAATGGGAACGTCCCTACCCAAGATTATTGAAAAACCGGATAACTACAATCAACTGCAGCGAATTAAAGAGCTACAGCCTGATTTAGTGATTACAGGTATGGCCCATGCTAATCCTTTGGAAGCCCGTGGGATCACCACAAAATGGTCAGTTGAATTCACCTTTGCTCAAATTCACGGCTTTACTAATGCCCGCGACATTCTAGAACTGGTGACTCGTCCCCTACGTCGAAACAACTCATTAAAGAATCTGGGATGGGAGAAACTGATCAGGGAACAGGCGGATTCTTAAATCTGTTCAGCTTGTATCTGTAAAACTTTCAAGGAATGCAAGTCTGCATTCCTTGTTTGTTTCTATTGATTTCTATTTTTATTGATTAAACTCGTGCAAGTTGACGAGTTAATTGAGGAACTGGAGCTTTCCTTGGTTGTATGGCAATACCAGCAAGTCCACCAGTAGCTAACATGAAGATCGGGTTGACCATGGCATTTAGCACAGAATCAAGCATATAAAGGCAAACACATACTGCTAGAGCTGCCGCAGGAGCGATCGCTGGATTTGACCAGGTTTTGGCAGGATAACGAATACAAAATGCTACAACTGGTAAGAGGATTGAAGCCGTTAAAGATATTAAACCAAGCACTCCATAGACCCCAAAGGCAATAATCCACATACTGTCAGTAACGGATATGTCTTCACCTATTTCATTAAAGACTCAATTTCTACCAAAACCTCCCCAGCCGAAGGCAATACGCTGGCGTGCTTTCAAACCTAAAATTTCCTCATTATCAAATCTAAATTGAAGGGATTGTACTCTTTCTTCTGGAAAGACTTGTGATATGGCGGCAATAATTTGCTTGCTTGGGAAATTACCAGAGGCACCAAGAAAGAGGTACAAACAAATTGCTAGAGTGATAAACCATATCACAAGGGAATTGCGGAAACGCCATGCAATAAATAAAGCTAAGGTGCCAAGTAGAAAAAGATTATAAGCTCCCGTAGATCTTGCGTTAATAAATGTAATTAGGAGAATGGCTATCCACAAACCGATCGGTTGATTCCAGATGCGCTTAATAATTTCCATCCTCCATAACACAATCCCCATGATACAAACGGCCATCATCCAGACACCCAGCATGAGGCCATGTTCCATGAAGACTTGTGCTCTATATCCTCCTAATCGGAAAGATTGGGCTAAGTCTCGTCCAGTGTCCATTCCATAAACTGCGACATGAAGGCTTGAAAAAGTACGATTCTCATACCAGATGAAAGGAATGTAAACCAACCCTCCAACGAAAATTCCGATCGCCAATTGCCTCAGGCCAGCAAGATTGTTGAGATAAATCCGGCCTAAGAAATAAGGCACTCCCCAGGTTACAGTTTGAGATAAGGCTCCAGAGATAGCATCATGTGTGCCCAAATCGTTAGTCATTGAAGACATCACTGGAGAAACAATGCCCCAACATAATATAGGTATATCAATCCAGCTAAATCTAAAAGACCTAAAGCGATCGCTGTCATAAAGGGCTGTTGCTAACAGAATCCCGTAAGACGTTGCTGTCATCTTACTGTAGTCAGGTAACCCTGGAAGCTTAATTTCTGCCACTGGAAGAAAAAGCCATGCAAAGATAAAGCTGATAATCACTGCGCGTTGGGCAGGATACCGTAGAAATATATAAAACACTACAGGAATCCAACCAAACATTACTATTGGAACTAATGCATTACCACCCATGGTTTTTCAACTCTAATTGTGTTTGCTTCTACATGGAATTTTGAACTTTAAAGAAGCTGAAAAATTGTGATTCTGTTGCCTTAGAGGATGTTTGAGAAGTTCTCTTGCTGGTAACGAAACGGTTTAGATTCCCCTAAATCCTCCTTAAAAAGGGAGACCTTGAGCCCGGTTTCCCTTTTTTAAGGGGGCTAAGGGGGATCTACAGGTGCCTTTCATTACAACAAATGACTTTTCAAACACCCTTTTAGCTTGCATTTTGATAAGGTTTTCCCTGTCTAGATCCTATACGCCATTCTTCATCAAGAACCTGTATGTCCCCCATGGATGGCAGTTCCCTCAGGGAATCTTCACCTACTCTTTCAAATCACTAGATCTATTGAGACTAAATATAAATCTTAAGTGAAGTGCCAGTGGATATATTGAGAACGGATTGGGGAAATCTCTAATAATAGTCTTGATATGCTTTGATTCTAGGCAGCCTGGACGGGGCACAAGCAAAATCTTGATCTTTTGGGCAAAGCCCACTTATTGCCTAAAGCCTGACTTTGAATTCACTCTAGGCGATTTGCTGAAGAGGCTATAGTAGAAGCTGTCTGTATAGCCAATGGCATGGCAGTATCGGTAGCTGTTTCCATCTGGTCACTTAATTCCTGTCTTTTCCAAGAGATACCATGATGAGGAAAACTCCACGATCTATCACAGGTTTAGCTTTGTCAATCGCAATTGGAGCAACCTGTTCTTTGCCTGTCTTTGCTCAAACTCCAGAAACTGCACCCCCTGCAACATCGCCAGTGAGCCCTAGTCAAGCACCTGTCGAACCTGTTCCTATCACAACTGCACCAGGAACCCAGGTTGGTGAGGCCTACACTCTTGGTGCAGGAGACATTATTCGTGTTGATATCTTCGATGTCGCGCCAGAACTAACGTTAGAGCAACGTTACACAATCCTGCCAGATGGCACATTAAATCTTCCCTGGGTTGGCAGCGTTGCCGTGAATGGTTTAACCCTTAAGCAGGCTGCTGATGTTTTATCTGCAAGATACAGTCGGTTTATTCGCAATCCAGTGATTACGGTGAGCCTTTTAGCGCCAAGACCCCTCAAAGTTGGTGTCATTGGTGAGGTGAATCGTCCAGGGTCGTACATTATTAGTGTTATTAGTAATGAAGTAACTCAGCAAAGCCTTAATCAACGAACGGCTTCCGAAGGTGGGAACCAATGGCCTCGTGTGAGTCAAGCTATTGAGACAGCAGGAGGCGTTACCCAAATTGCTAATCTGCGTGAGATTACCATCCGCCGTCCGAGAGTTAGCGGGGGAGAGGATTTGATTTCTCTTAACCTCTGGAAATTCTTGCGGGAAGGTGACCTGAACCAGGATATTCTTCTGCGAGATGGAGATACCATTGTCATTCCAAAAGCAACCAAGATGGATGCAGCGGAGATGACTCAAATTGCTACCAGTAAGTTCTCGCCTGCTACTATTTCGGTCAGTGTTGTAGGCGAGGTGATGGCTCCGGGTACACTGAACCTGAAACCAAATGCAACTCTTAACCAGGCAATTATGACTGCTGGTGGATTCAGAGGCGGACGAGCCAGCCGAAAGAAGATCGACTTGATCCGGCTGAATCCAGATGGAACAGTGACCAGACGACGACTTTCTGTAGATTTGGATCAAAATTTGAATGACGATAGGAACCCGCCTCTCCGGAACAATGACATTGTGGTAGTGAATCCTACCTTTATTGCCAAGGTAAACGACTTCTTAACTACCGCGATCGGAGCTCCATTAACTATTTTTAGCGGCATTTCAGGCTTCAGGAATATTTTGTTTCCAGGTGGTAATTAGGTAATGTAACAGGTAACCAGGAAAACATTCTTGCAATATTAGAGACTTCAGATCCCTCTCAACCGTCAAGAAACGGATAGAACTTTGGCTATTACCAGTCGGGGTGGCATTTTCAGTATCAAGGTTATAAAGTAGGTGAGGTTAGCATGCAGGCTGGACAAAATCTTCGAAATTTACCCGTGAACGGACACACCCGCTTGGAAGATCCTTCCTTAACAACTAATGACACTGGCGACTCAGGTGAGGGCAAGCGTAAGGGGGGGGTAAAGCTGCGCCCGTTAGTAGCTATAGTTCGGCGCAATATCCCCTTGATTGTTGGCATTACAGCTGCAGCCACTGGGATTGGCTATTTGCTGTACAGAAGCTCTCCTCTCATCTTTCAGGGAAATTTTTCGCTACTTGTTGAGCCAATTACCTCGCAAGCTCGCTCTACGGATCCTTATGTGATTTCCCGTGCTCAGTCAAGCGACACTACGGGTAGCAGTGTTGATTATCCGACCTTGTTACAGGTTCTTAAAAGTCCTGAACTATTATCTAAAATTGCGGTGCAAGTGCAGGCAGGCGGCTACAACAAAGTAACGGCAGCCTCACTAGCTAGAGATTTAAAGAATAAGGATCTCATAGTTGAGCGAGTTGGAACAAATCTAATCGACTCTACTCGTACCCTTAATGTAACTTATCAAGGAACTGATCCCAAGCAAGTTCAATTTGTTCTAGAGAAGCTGGCTGAAGGTTATCTCAGATTTAGTCTTGAAGATCGAAAGACCCGAATTGGGGGGGGGGTTGAATTTATTGAAGATCAACTACCTGCCTTACAACAGCGAGTCAATGCCTTAGAAGCCCAAATCCAATCAATCCGGCAGCGTTATCGCTTTACCGATCCCTTGATCGAAAATCAGCAAGTAGCCGACCAGTTAAAAGAAGTTCGACAAAAAAAATTGGATGCTGAGACTCTGTTACGAGAACAAGCTACTTTATATGCAACCCTACGAAGACAGCTTGGATTAACACCAGAGCAAGCGCTTGCTGCAGCAGCCTTGAGCCAGAATCCTCGTTATCAAGATTTGTTGAATCAACTGAAGAAGGTTGAAAGCCAGATTTCTATTAGTCTTGCCCGCTACAACGAGGACAGCCCTGTTGTTCAAAGATTGCGGGAACAGCAGAGAAATTTAACTCGCTTACTGGGGCAGGAAACTCAGAAGAATTTGACTGAAACTTCTCCTGGCGTACCGGAAACGAGCAGAGTGGTTGCATATCAGGATCCAACCCGGTTGGGGCTAATTCAGCAGTTAGTTCAATCGGCAAACCAAACCCGGGCTTTACAAGCAAGAACTAACGAGATTATGCGAACGGAGAATAGTTTGGATCAGCGGCTAACCCAACTTCCTGCGATTATTCGCCAATACAATACTTTAACCCAACAGCTAGATATCGCTACTAAAACTCTTAATCAGTTTCTGTTGCAACGAGAAACTTTAAGGGTGGAGGCTGCTCAAAAGGAGGTGCCCTGGGAAATTATTTCAAAGCCAAAATTGGTTAGCGATCCTGTTACTGGCAGGATTATTGCTTCTAGAGGCAAAAAGGCTCAACAGCTTTTATTCATGAGTGTCGGTCTAGGTTTAGCTCTAGGAGTAGCGGCTGCTTTTCTGAGGGAAAAGCTGAGGAATGTCTTTGTTACCGCGGAAGATTTACAAGATGCTATCCAGCTTCCTTTTCTGGCAAGTGTGCCACTGCGGGTCGGTATGGGTAGAGAGCAGATTGGAAATAAGAGTGGTGATCCTTTTTCTGAAGCTTTTAGTGCTTTGTATACCAACTTGCGATTTTTGAATCCTGGTTCTAATGTGCATTCAGTGGCGATCACGTCTGCAGAACCTGGGGATGGTAAGACAACGATCGCTTTGAATCTGGCTCAAGCTGCAGCTTCCATGGGACAACGAGTATTGCTGGTGGATGCTAATTTGTGTACCCCTCAAATTCATAGCCTACTTGACCTACCGAATCAGAAGGGATTGGCGGATATCTTGAGTCAAAAGCTGTCTGTAGAGGCGGTAATTCAGCACTCTCCATCCAGCGAAAATTTTTCTGTGTTAACGGCTGGTAATACCCAGATGAATTCTACGAGACTATTCGCCTCCAATGAGATGCAGCAGTTAATGAAGAATTTGCGCGGGATGTTCGATTTGGTTATTTATGACACCCCAGCTCTCCGTGGACTCACGGATACGAATTTTTTAGCTGCTCAAACTGATGGAGTGCTGATGGTTGCAGGTGTTAATAAGACAAAGCGGTCAGTCTTTATGCAGGAATTGGGAGGTTTGAATAAATACCGTATTCCTGTGATTGGTGTGATTGCGAATCACCTGGGTAAAGGCAAGGTGACATCGTACCTGTTGAATCAGCAGTCGGGCCAAAGTCAACAAGTACATCCTGCTTTCTTTGGTAATTTGAAACAGTCTGGAGATATTGTGCAATAGTTTCTTGGAGTGGAGCCGATAAATGCACCTGAAGAGACATTGACATGATAGGGAATAGGCCAGACGGGGATTACTGGTAGGTATCAGACTGAATCCATATCCATCATGCTACTGAGGCATTCCTAATTTTGGATTTTGCCTCAGGGATGATGGCTAACTCCTCCACTGCAACTGCTAAAGGAACACAGATGGTGCAAATTCCTGAACAACTGTCACTCATTGCAACCGACTTCTTACTAGCGTTCGCAATCCTGTTGCTAGTCCCTAGCTTGGTTCTCTATGTTGAGTGTATTGCAGCGCTCCTCCCTGCCCGGTTGGGTAAAGGCCGATCGCCTATCCCCCGGCCAAGAATAGCTGTCCTAGTTCCTGCTCATAACGAGGAAGGGATTATTGAAGCAACTCTGATGGCCCTGCTTCCAGAGTTGTTACCCCAAGACCAGTTAGTGGTCATTGCAGACAATTGTTCTGATCAAACAGCGGCGATCGCGCAGAGGCTAAATGTAACAGTCATCGAGCGACAAGATGCCGTTCGTCGGGGCAAAGGGTATGCCTTAGATTTTGGTATCAACTTTTTAGCTGATCACCCGCCTGAGGTGGTGGTAGTTATGGATGCCGACTGTGTGGCAGAGCCAGGTACTATTGCAAAAATTGCTGAAATGGCAGCACTGTCCCATCGCCCTGTGCAAGCAACCTATCTCCTCAAGCAGCCTCCGGTTCCGACTCCCAAAGACGCCATTTCAATGCTAGCCTTCCGGGTCAAAAACTTGGTTCGACCTGTTGGCTTGAATCGTTTGGGGTTGCCCTGTCTCTTAACAGGTACTGGCATGGCGTTTCCCTGGTCAATCATCAAAACAGCATCTTTAGCCAGTGGCAACATTGTTGAGGATATGAACCTGGGACTAGATCTGGCGATCGCAGGTTATCCTCCCATGTTTTGTAGTAGCGCTGAAGTAACAAGCATCTTGCCTCAACAAGAGCGGGCTGCAAAAACTCAACGGACTCGGTGGGAACAAGGCCATCTGACAACAATGGTGACACAAGGGCCGCGTTTATTCACGATGGCTTTTCGGAAAGGCCGATTTGATTTATTGGCGTTGGCCCTCGATCTGCTGATCCCACCCTTGTCGCTGCTTGTTATGCTGTGGCTGGCAGGAATGATGCTGACTCTTGCCGCCACCATATTTGGGGGGGTGTCTTCCCTACCGGCGATGCTACTGGCTTTGGAAGGTCTTTTGATCTTGGTTGCAATCCTGACTTCTTGGGCGAAATACAGTCGCTCTGTATTGCCTGCCAAAATGCTATTGGCAATTCCGCTCTATCTTCTCTGGAAAATTCCCCTATATTTCAAGTTCCTGACCAAGCCTGAAAAATCGTGGATACGGACTGAGCGAGATGTAATTCGCGATCAGTCTTCACGGGAGGCCTAATTTTGAATTGAATTAGTGTCTACAGTCGTCTGCTGTTGTGAATGGTGGTGAGAAGTTCGAAGCTCTTCTCTGCCAATTAGATTGAGCCTGGTAAATTCGCTAGTCCCTTTTCATGAAAATTGCCTATCTGGTCAACCAATATCCTAAGACAAGCCATAGCTTCATTCGGCGAGAGATTTTAGCGCTTGAGGCGCTGGGAGTTCCCATTACTCGTTTTTCTATTCGCTCCATCAACTCAGAGATTGTTGATGAAGCAGATCAGCAAGAAGCTGAAAAAACCCGGTACATTCTGGATGCTGGAATCCTGGGGTTGGTAAGCGGTTTGCTGCGAACTTTTGCTCAACATCCCTTGCGGCTTCTAAAAACGGCCTGGTTCACTCTAAAAATTGGCTGGCGATCGGATCGAGGTGTGCTGTTGAACCTGGCCTATTTAGCGGAAGCCTGTGTACTGCGGGGATGGTTAGCAGAAGCGGGTATTACCCACATCCATACCCATTTTGGTACCAATTCTGCGACTGTTGCATTATTGTGCCGATTATTAGGTGGGCCAACCTATAGCATGACTGTGCATGGGCCAGAGGAGTTTGATAAACCCGCTGCGATCGCTCTTTCCCAAAAAATCAATTATGCGGCCTTTGTGGTTGCGGTTTGTTCGTTCGGCAAGAGTCAACTCTTTCGCTGGTGTGATTATAAGCAATGGGCCAAGATCCATGTGGTTCATTGTGGCGTTGATCAGATGTTTTTGCATCATCCTGATGTTCCACTTCCTGCCGAAGCCCGATTGGTATGCGTAGGGCGGTTAAGTGAACAAAAAGGGCACTTGTTGTTGATTGAAGCAGTTAGCCAACTAGCTGCGGAGGGACTGGCCTTTAAGTTAGTGCTGGTAGGAGATGGGCCACTACGCAGCAAAATTGAGTCCATGATCCAACATTTGAAATTAGAGAACCATGTTGAGATCACTGGATGGGCGACCAATGCTCAAGTTCAGCAAGAGGTTCTAGCCGCTCAAGCAATGGTTGTTCCTAGTTTTGCAGAAGGCTTACCCGTCGTTATTATGGAGGCCTTGGCTCTGTCTCGGCCTGTAATTAGTACTTACATTGCAGGTATTCCAGAACTGGTGCGCCCTGAAAAATGTGGTTGGTTAGTGCCAGCCGGATCCGTAGAAGATTTGGCAACAGCCTTGCGCTCTGTCTTACAGACTCCTGTGGAAACGCTAGCAGAAATGGGCCGAACCGGAGCAGAAGCGGTACGGCGAAACCACGATGCTTCAATTGAAGCAGCTAAGTTAGTGAACCTGTTTGAACAGTATCAGTAATTGTTGATCCTTCCTTCCATATTCAGGTTTTTGTTGGCTCAAGGACAGAGCATCACCGGGGCTGGCGAGGTGATCAGGAAAGCTTAAGCTAAAGCTGGCTTTGTACCCAGTGACGTAAATCTCGCAGGGCAGTGGCTAAGCCCAGGGCATCGCTTTGGTCAATGAACTGCAGAATTCTACCGGCTGAGAGAAATGGGAAGGCCAGCCCGTAATCTTCTTCGATATAGCGATCGCCCTCCAAATAGTGAATAAACAGCTTACCTTTCAAAAAGGTTTTGCCTGGCTTGCTGATGTACCGCCAGACCTCCGGAATGCCCAAAGCTGCATAAATCGCAAATTTGTTCAAGGAACTGTGAGAGAGTTCTACTTCTAGAACTAAATCCGGTGGAGGATCAGTTTCCAGATTAATTCGGGATTTTCCCTGCATTTGCTCCGCGTGCTGAATGTAGTAGGCGGTGTCCGGTTCTGTCCCTACCTGGCGATCGACCCGCTTCAGGGTAGGCGTTTTGTAAGTCACCAGGGGCATCTTCAGTTCATCGACCAGCACCAGGATCAGGGACTCAATCAGTTTGTGGCAGCGATCGTGTTCCTCCAGGGGATTCATCATCTCCAGACGACCGTGATCGTAGGTAAAGCGGGCCGTGCGGTCTGACTCCATTTCGGCCAGAAGTTGTTCATACTTCTGCCAGTTCACCTTCTGTAAAACCGTCCGGGACTCGCTGGGAGCGGGAGAGGTGCCAAAGGTTTTTTTCATGGTGACTGTCCTTGCGCGATCGCTTTTTCCCATTAACGCATTTTTTGGGAAAATCGCCTTTTCACTTTCTTGGAGTCCTCCCAACCTCCAATCCCCAATCCCCAGCCCCCAAATTAGGAACCGTCTCAGGCGGAATCACTTGCACTCCTGTAAGACCCGGAAACACTCGACTAGGTAACCCAATCAACTGAACAGCAGATCTAACCTGACCTTGCCTTCTCAACTGACGATCGCTCCTTTCAGCTCGCTGCACTAGCAGAATACGATCGCCATCCCGCTCAGCCACGACTTCCATCGGCTTCTGAGATTGGTAAAGGAAGTAAGTGTAGTTGCATCCAGCGCGATCGCTGTTGTTCACAAGCTCCACTAAATCCCGATATGGAGGAAAGATTAAAATGGTGGTGTTATTAAAAACTGTTGCCAGGGAAGGTTGGGGCGGCTGAGCAGCATCAGCAGGAAGAGGCAGGGGTAAGCCGATCGCCAATACACCCAAAGAAACAACCCATTGAAGAAAGTGCCCAGCCATAACAAGATTCAACCCAAGAACTGAATACCCATTAACTTGCGAACTGGGCCAAGCAGTCACACCCAATCTAAAATTGCAAATTCAAAATCTAAAATCGCATTACATCTTAGAGTGGTAATAGTACAAGATCGAGACTCTAAAGTCTAATGCGGATTCTTCTGGTGGATGACGAATTGGAAATGGCCGATCCTTTGGGTCGCATCTTGGCGCGGGAGGGGTATGAAGTAGATGTGGCCTACGATGGCGATCGCGGCAGTCAACTGGCTCAACAAGCTCACTACGATTTGCTAATTCTGGACTGGATGTTACCGCATCAGTCGGGATTGCAGATCTGCCAGCAACTGCGATCTCAGGGGAATGCCACTCCAGTGCTGTTTTTGACGGCGAAGGACACAGTGGACGACCGGGTATCAGGGTTAGATGCTGGAGCGGACGATTATTTAGTCAAGCCATTTGAGCTGCGGGAACTGTTAGCCAGAGTCCGCGCTCTATTGCGTCGTCCCGTTGCGTTGGATTCTCCTCCAGAGTCGGCTAACAAACGGCTACAGGTGGGTGACCTGGAACTCGATGCTGACAATCAACTAGCCTATCGGCAAGGACGGGAAATTGACCTATCTGAAAAAGAGGCCCAATTGCTGGAATACCTGATGCGTCATCCCAATCAACTGCTGACCCATGAACAGATTCATCAACACCTCTGGGGCGACAGCGTCGAAAAACCAACCAGCAATGCTCTTGCGGCTCAGATTCGGTTACTGCGGCGCAAAATTGAAACTGATGGAGAACCGCCGTTGATTAATACAGTTTATGGGAAAGGCTATCGTTTTAGTTCCTCAAGCAGTGGGGCAGATTAGCAGGATTAGGCGAGTGAAGATAGATGTTAGATGGGGCTGTCATTTGTCATTTGGGAACATTCCGCAACCTGTTGGATATATGTTTAATTTCTGGGGCAGGAGGAATATATAGCTGTCATTTGTCATTTGGGAACATTCCGCAACCTGAGATGAATCGTCGTTTTTAGTTTTTAATTGAGGCTCATGGTTCGATGTCTATTTCGTTAAATCCAGATGACCTCCGCTTCACCTCGCTTTCCAGATATTCAGACTCATTGGGCACGCGTTTTTATTGAAGGATTGGCTGAACGCAATATTGTGCGGGGTTTTCCTGATGGCGATTTTCGGCCAGAGCAGGGAGTTACCCGCGCAGAATTTGCCGTAATTGTGCAGGCAGCGTTGCCGCGACCGCTTAAGTGTTCCTATGTCCCGTTTGTGGATGTGCCAGTTAATTATTGGGCTGCTGGTGCCATTCGCTGGGCCTATGAACGAGGGTTTTTGAGTGGCTTTCCGGGGCAACAGTTTCGACCCACTGAAAGAATTTCGCGAGGTCAGGCGCTGGTCGCGCTGGTCAGTGGTCTGGAACTGACCACGGCAGAAGCGGTTCCACTGGACGAGTTGTATCGTGATGCGGCTCAAATTCCGGGTTGGGCTAGAAACGCGATCGCTGCTGCTACCGTCCATGAAATCGTCGTCAACTATCCTGCTCTGCAACGTTTGCGCCCCACTCAACCTGCTACTCGTGCAGAAGTGTCTGCCTTTGTCTATCAATGTCTGGTGGATTTGCAGCAGGCACCCGCGATTGCCTCCAATGCGATTGTTCGCTGGCAACCACAACCAACGATCCCCGTCAGTCACCTACGGGAATTTCGCGCCACCTGGATTACCTCTGTCTGGAATAAAGATTGGCCGTCCCGATCGGGACTTTCCAGCCAGCAGCAACAGGCGGAACTGATTACTATTCTGGATCAACTGCAAGCGACCAATTTTAATGCTGTAGTGCTGCAGGTACGGCCAGAAGGGGATGCGCTCTATCGTTCCGCTCTGGATCCCTGGAGTCACTGGTTAACTGGACAGCAGGGCAAAGCACCGGAGCCGTTCTACGATCCGCTGGAATTTGCGATCGTCCAGGCCCATCGGCGTAATTTGGAATTGCATGTCTGGTTTAATCCTTATCGCGCCCGTACCTCGAAAAATACAGTCAATGCCTTTCCCCATATTGCGCTTACCAATCCGGAGGTAGTTTATCCCTGGGGCAATCAGTTATGGATGGATCCTGGCTCAAAAGTGGTTCAGGATCGCACCTATAACGTGATTCTGGATGTGGTTAAGCGCTACGACATTGATGGAGTCCATCTGGATGATTATTTCTATCCCTACCCGATCGCCGGGCAGACTTTCCCTGATCAGAAGACATATCAGGATTACCGCAATCGTGGTGGCACTCTGTCTCTGGCCGACTGGCGTAGAGACAACGTGAACCAACTGATCCAGCGCTTGCTAAAGGGAATTCGCGCCATCAAACCGCACGTTAAATTTGGCATCAGTCCGTTTGGCATTTACCGTCCGGGTCAACCACCTTCTGTTGAGGGATTAGATGCCTACGATCAGTTGTATGCTGACTCTCTCAAATGGTTACAGCAGGGCTGGGTCGATTATCTGGCTCCCCAACTTTACTGGCGGATTGATGCTCCCAAGCAAAGCTATCCTGTCCTGATGCGATGGTGGGCCGATAACAATCCCAGACAACGGCATCTGTATATTGGCAATAATCTGGCCCAACTAGATGGTAAAGCCTGGGAACTGGCAGAAATCGAACGCCAGATTGAACTCACCCGTCAACTTAAGTCAAAACAGGTGCTGGGCAATATCTTTTTCAGCATGAGTGCCCTGGCAGAGAACGCTCAGGGAGTTCGCGATCGCTTCCGTACTCTCACCTACCGTTCTCCCGCCTTGGCTCCTGTCATCTCCTGGCTGTCTACCCCTGCTCCCCCATTGCCGACTCAAGTGAAATTCAGCAACGGCCAACTGATCTGGAGTTCCACTAGCCCAGACATTCGTGCCTGGACTCTGTATCAACAAACCGGCAGTCAGTGGGTTTTGCGACGAATTTTGCCAGGAGGCGATCGCTCTATCCACCTTTCTTCCGGAACTTACGCCCTGTGTGCCGTGAATCGCTTAGCGCAGGAGAGTCTGGGAGTAGTGGTCAAGAGTGGATAGGGGATAGGGGAAATAGGGATTAGGGATTAGGGGAAAGCTCCCACACCCCACCCCCTACTCACCCATTCGCCCACTCACTCACCCACCTCTCCACCCCTCCACCCGTCACGGGATCGCCACAGTATTCAACAACCGCTCTACGATCGCCCGTGTACTCCGTCCTCCAGCGGCAATCATCCGATGAGTCAGTACGTAAGGAGCCAGATACTTTACATCGTCGGGAATAGCATAGTCGCGACCTTCTAAAAAGGCTAGGGCTTGAGTTGCTCGCTGTAAGGCAACCGTACCTCTGGGACTGATTCCCAGCATGATTTCTTCATCTTCCCGTGTAGCCCGTACCAGATTCAGGATGTACTGTTGCAGCGATGCCTCCACCTTGACTTGAGTACTCAGGCGTTGCAGTTCCTTCACTTCTTCCAGGGAGACACAGGGTTGCAGTTCCTGAGCGATCGCCTGATCCTGCAATCGTTGCAGCATTTGTAGCTCCTCGGCTTCAGTTGGGTATCCTAGCGACAGGGAAAGGGCAAACCGATCCATCTGGGCTTCTGGCAGTGGAAATGTTCCCTGGTATTCCACTGGATTCTGAGTGGCAATCACGAAAAAAGGACTGGGTACGAACCGGGAAATGCCATCCACGGTCACCTGTTGCTCTTCCATCACTTCTAGCAAAGCCGATTGGGTGCGGGGGGTGGCCCGATTGACTTCATCCGTCAGCAGTACGTTGGCAAAGATTGGCCCCGGCAGAAACTCAAATTCGCCGCTGCGAGGGTTCCATATATTGGTTCCGGTGATATCGGTGGGCATCAGGTCTGGAGTGCATTGAATGCGCTGAAACTTGCCGTCGATCGAGCGGGCTAGAGACTTTGCCAGCAAGGTCTTGCCTACACCCGGAACATCTTCTAGCAAGGTATGGCCGCCGGACAAGAGCGCGACCAATACCAACCGAATCGCATCCTGTTTCCCCACAATCACTTGTCCTAGATTATCTGTTAAACGCTGAACTCGATCTCTCATGCTGGCTCCATCTCGTTGGCGATCCCATTGAAGTACTCCTTCCAGTTTGCCCAATAAGTTCCTCGTCTTGGGTGCCGAAATTTCCGAGAAAATCCCATTCTTCCAGAGATCTCCACTGATTAAACTGCGGTCAAGAGGTAAATTGCTCAAATTTCCATCAGGTTTTCCTCCGCCATGTCATCTACATCCATTGCTTACGTAAATACCGCCCGCACCCTAGCCTCAGTCAGCCAGCAACGGGCGACTGGGGAGTTAACGCTGGCAAATGGAGAGCACCGATGGCAACTGTATTTTTTTCAGGGTCGGCTTGTGTATGCTACTGGCACCTTGCATCGGGTACGTCGCTGGAATCGAGCCATCCAGCGTTACTGCCCAACATTTCATGCTGCTCAAGCACCTCCCGGTGAACCCTGGGAATACCAGTTGCTCAGTCAAAGTGTGGCCCAGCAGCAGGTGAAAGTTTCCCAGGCGGAAGGCATTATTAAGGCGAGTCTGGAGGAAGTGTTATTTTCCTGGGTGAGTAATCCCGCGTTGAGCACCAATTGGTCAGCGGTGCAGCGGTTTTCGTTCAAGGATAATTTGGCCTTAAGTCTGTTGCTGTCTGCCGCTGAGGTAGAGCAGGTTTTAGAGCGAGCGCAGCAACTCTGGAAGCACTGGAAAACCCTGGAGTTGGAATCCTTGAGTCCTTACAAGTCGCCCATCTTGAAGCAGCATCTGCAAACTGATGCATCCATTGCCGCTTCTCCCCTGGCGAATCTCAGTTCGTTTTTAACTGGCCGATACACCTTATGGGACATTGCCTGCCATGCTCAGCGGCCTATTACTACTGTTACCCGCTTTTTGCTGCCGTGGGTACAACGAGGAGCGATCGCCCTGGAAGAAATCGCCGACCTGCCCAATCCGCTGAAACCACCCCCACCCATTAAGCCCGCTGTGGCCCAACCTACCTGCCCAACCATCGCCTGTATTGACGACAGCCCCACCGTCACTCAAGCCTTAGCCAGTATTCTGGAACCCGCAGGCTATAAGGTTTTGAAAATTCTTGATCCGCTCACAGGAATTGCCACCTTAACGACCAGCAAACCTGCTCTGATTCTCATGGATCTGGTCATGCCCAATGTGAACGGATACGACCTGTGCAGCTTTTTACGCAAAACTCCCATCTTCCAGAACACTCCCATCATTATCCTGACCAGTCAGAACGGAATTATCGATCGCACCCGCGCCCGCCTGTCCGGGGCCTCCGATTTCCTCACTAAACCCCCGAATCCTCAAGCACTGCTGAATTTAGTAAGAAATTACTTGAAAGCGATGATGTCCGGTGCTCCCAGGGTGAATTGTCAGTGTTGGGAGGATGAGGAGGTGGAGGGGTGAAGAAGGGAAGGGGCACGTTACAGTGAGAAAGCGGATCCTTTAATGCGGTAGCTTTCTCAGGAACTATGACTAGCCCAACGACTCAACCTTCGGCTCAATCCTACCGTTCTAAACGGGAAACGGACTGGCGTTTGTTTAAGCGGCTGATTCCCTATGGGTTACGAAATGGTCGGGTGTTTCTGTTTTCTATGCTGCTGCTGATCCCGGCTGCGATCGCCGGAGCCATTCAGCCAATTCTAATTGGGGATGCGATTTCCATCATTCGACAGGAACCTACCCAGCTTTCCTTTCTTTCTAACCTGCCCTTAACGACAGGAATTAATCTTGTGGCTGGCCTGCTGTTGCTGACCTTAGTGGCTCGTACCTTGCTGGATACATGGCAGGGCTATCTAGTGCAAGAAGTGGGGCAAGGTATCACGGCAAACATTCGAGATGATTTATTCAATCACATTACGTCGCTGGCTATGCGCTTCTTTGACCGCACTCCCGTCGGTCGGTTGATTACTCGTCTGACCAGTGATGTAGAGTCTTTGGGAGATGTTTTTTCTACGGGCGCGATCGGCATTATTGGCGACTTGTTCTCCATCCTGGTGATTGCAGTAGCTATGTTCCTGTTGCAGTGGGAACTGGCTCTGTTACTGGTGATCATGCTGATTCCCGTGACCATTTTGATCGTTTACTTTCAGCAGCAATACCGTAAAGCCAACTATCGGGCCAGAGAAGAACTGTCTGTCCTAAATTCGATGCTACAGGAGAATATTGTCGGCATTGGAGTGGTGCAGTTGTTGCGACGGGAACAGTTTAATGCCCAGCAGTTTCAGCAAATTAACAAGCGCTACATCAAGGAAATTGATCGCACTATTTTCCACGACTCAGCTATTTCTGCCACCCTGGAATGGATTTCGCTGGTGGCGATCGCGGGGGTGCTCTGGTTAGGTGGCGTCCTGGTTTTAGGGAATCACTTAAGCATCGGGGTACTGTCGGCTTTCATTCTATTTGCTCAGCGGTTATTCGACCCCCTGCGTCAGTTTGCCGAAAAGTTTACAGCGATTCAGGCAGGATTGACAGCAATCGAGCGCGTCAGTGACATCATGAGTGAACCGATCGAAATTCGGGATGCAGAAGTCACCCAAACCCTTTACTCCAATCCTGCTGCCGCTACGGGAGAAATTCGCTTTGAGCACGTTTGGTTCGGCTATAAACCGGGAGAATACGTGCTGAAAGATTTGAACTTTACCATTCGTCCAGGGGAAAAAGTGGCCCTAGTTGGCCCCACGGGAGCCGGAAAAAGCTCGATTATTCGTCTGCTGACCCGACTCTATGAAGCCAGTAAAGGCCGAATTTTGGTAGATGGCATTGATGTGCGGGAGTTGCCGCAAACAGAACTGCGTCGTCACATGGGAGTCATTTTGCAGGACGGCTTTGTCTTTGCCGGAGATGTGAAAAGCAATATTACTCTGGGAGAGGAGTACTCCTTCGAGGAAATTCGCTCAGCCGCGGAGCGCACTAATGTGGCTGATTTAATTGAACGTCTACCGGCAGGATACGACACTCCCTTGCGAGAACGGGGCACCAATCTGTCCGGTGGGCAAAAGCAACTGCTGGCCTTTGCGCGGGCGGCCATCCGCGATCCCAAAATTCTGGTACTGGATGAAGCGACAGCCAGCCTGGATGTCGGCACGGAAGCCCAAATTCAAGAAGCCCTGGAGCGACTGCTGGAAGGCCGCACAGCAATTATTATTGCCCACCGCTTATCGACGATTCGGAATTGCGATCGCATCCTGGTCTTGAAACGAGGCCAACTGGTAGAATCCGGCAGCCACGAAGAGCTACTCGCCCAACAGGGTCTTTATGCCAGCCTTTACCATTTGCAGATGTTAGAAGTTTAGCTCGACGCACTGGTGTAAAAACGTAGAGCAAATTTCCAGAAGGCATTGGAGGCCCAGAATAGAAATAGGGCTAGTAGTCCGGCTCCCAGTGTCCAGATCCATTCCCCCCGTCCCAAAATCACCTCTGATGGAACAGTGGTGAGAAATGCGACTGGAACGATGAACGTGAAAAAGAAGCGGTAGGCCGTTGGGTAAGCTGCCATGGGAAACCGTCCTGCCTCTAGCAAGCCTCTCAGCACCTCTGTTACGTTATAGATTTTGACAAACCAGATACTCATGGCCCCTAACATGAACCAGAGGCTGTAGAGAATGAGGAACCCACAGGCGATCGGCACCAGACTGACCAAATAAGCACTGACAGGAAGACTCAAATGACTGCCAGCGTACAGAATAATTACACAGCCAAACAATAGATCAGGTAATCCCCAGGGAGACAGAATATGGGCTGAGAGCCAGAATTGAGAACTAATCGGTTTTAGTAAAACAAAGTCCAGGGTACCTTGTTGAATGTGCCGCACAATCCGATTCAGATTGGGGGCCAGGAACGTGGCCGAAAATCCCTGCAATACTGTAAACACTCCCAAAACAATCAGCGCCTGTTCCCAACTCCAGTTTTGAAACGTGTAGCCAGTCCGATAGAACAGAAACAGACTAAATAAACTCCCTGCCAGCCCCCCTAAACTGCTCAATGCTGCAATCAAAAAATTCACCCGGTACTCCAATTCAGCCGCCAGAGCTGCTGTCCAGAATAACTTTAGTACTCTCAGGTAGCGTTTCATGGATGGTGTCTTGCGATCGCTCTCACTTCTATCTTCCTTGTATCAGAAGATCCTTGTATCAAAAGATCCTTGTATCAAAAGACTTGTGAGCAAAACATTTCCCCGGTTCACAATTTACAGGATGGGTTTACGATAAGCTCTATAAGGCAGGTCTATGATCCCTCAGGCTGATTTTGCTTCACTAGCCCCTATGTCACAGTTTGATTCCCCGTCCGACTTTGAAAAGGTTTTAATCAGCCTCTTTGAGCAAGAGGGATGGAAAGCGACTCTGGCTCCTCCTGGCTCAAAAGGGTATGACATTGAGTTGGAGCGCGATGGCGAGTGCGTCGCTGTCCAGGTTCGTCAGCAACGGGCCAAAACTCATGCGGGTCAATTGGAAAAGTTTATTGATTTTTTAGAACAGCCGATGTCGGCCCGGTTTACCAAAGGGTTTTTGATTTCTGCATCTGGCTTTACCCCTTCTGTATTCACCTTCATGCGCACAGAAGAAATTATTGATGTGGCCTTAGGCAGCTTCCAGAACAACCAGATTGTCTGGGAAGACGGTGAAATTCCTCTACCTCCGCCGCGTCCTCACGTGACTTACATTGGGGTGTTTACCTGTAAGGGGGGAGTTGGGAAAACGACGATCAGCGCTCACCTGGCTGGAGCCTTTGCCCTGAATGGCTATGATGTGGTGCTGATTGACCTCGATCGCCAGAGCAACTTGCGAAAACTCTTGGGAGATGGCGTTTACCTTCCTGGCCCCAAAGGACAATTAGGTGCAACCATTACGGTGCTTAATTACAACGAATGGGACGAGCAAGAGTACCCTGATGCTCGGATTGTCATCTGCGATTGCAGTCCAGAATACGATGCCAACCCGGAGGAATTTCTGGAGCGATTCGACTACTGCATCATTCCTACTATCCTCAATCCTCTGGGAATCAACAAAAATGCGGATGTGATTAAGCGGACGTTTGCTGCAATTCGGCGGGTGAATAAAGAGGCAGAGCTGTTTGTCTTAATCAATAACTACCATAGCGATGAAGATCGACGGAATCATATTTTGAATGACCTGCTAAAGACAGAATTTAAGTCCATGATTGCGGATGATGTCCACTGTCATTACATCGATCCAGAGGACGTAGCCATTCGCTACAGCAAACAATTGTTGTACTGGGGCTACCACATTGTCGAAAATGGCAAACCCCAACTCGCCTTTCGCGAAATTGGCGGACGATCGCTCCCCCGCACCGACTTCTTAAAGCTGCTCGACTACCTGGAACACCACTCAGACATTGAAAAAGTGAAAAGTTGACAGTTGTTACAACTCTTAACTTTTTACTTCCCCTACGCGCCCATGCCGGAATACTGGCGTAAGCCTTTTTGCCAGAGCCAGCGACAGATCAGATAAAACAAGATCCCCCAACCCAGAATCACCAGGATTCCCTGAGTCATGTTGACGGGTAGGCCGACCAGCAGACTGGCGGGAAAGTTGATCAGGTAGGGGAAGGGAGTCCACAGGGCGATCGCCCGTACCGCAGGCGGAAACACGCTCAGAGGGGCAATCAGACCCGAAAGAAACAGGTAGAACAGGAACCAGAATTGCTCCAGGGCACTGGCTCGTTCAGTCCAGAAGGCGAACATCGACAGGGTGTATTGCATCAGAAACCGCAGCCCGAAGGCCAGGGCAGAGAAGATCAGGAATAGCACAATTTCGCTCAGGCTGGGCAGCCAGAATGCCTGGGGATACAGCAGGAAAAAGAAGCCAATCAGCAGCAAAGCAAAGGGCAAGCGGGCCAATCGTTCCGCCTGATGGGAGGCCAGATAGTGCCAGACCGGAGACAGGGGTTGCAGCAACCGGAAGGACAGGCGACCCTCGACGATTTCCTTTTCAAACTCCCAGATCACCCAGACGATCGTAAATTGCCGGACTAAGAAGGTCGCCAGAAAGTAACGGGCAAACTCTACTGGAGATAAGCCAAACTGTCCCATCGCTGCTGCCTTTGACCAGATCCCCATCAGAATAAACGGCAAGGAGCCAGCCAATACCCACAGCACCAGTTCCGCCCGGTACTCGACCATGTAGGCGTAGTAGACCGAGAGCAGCGTAGAGGTGATTCTACCAATTCTCTTTAGGGAGTAGAGGAAGGGGGGGATGGGGGATGGGGGATGGGAAGTTGGCAATGGGGGTCTTTCTCCTGAACCCTGAACCCTGAACCCTAAACCCTGATCCGCATTTCTCTCGTTTTTCATGAGATAGCCCCCGATCGCAAAACTCGTCCAATCACCTCTTCAATCGGAGGTTCCGTCACAGCTAAATCAACTACTTCTAAGTCAGACAAAATCCTGGCAACGGTTTGGGTTAACTGCTCTTGAGGGACTAAAAACTTTGCCATCGCGCCTTCAACGGTTTCTAAATCGCCGTATAGAGCCAGCTTTTCTGGTGGACAGGGATGAGCAAGTTCCACTTCAACTTCTCGACAGGGCGCAAAGCGATCGACCAATCCTTCTAAACTGCCGTCATAAATCAGTTCCCCCTGGTGGATGACAATCACTCGTGGGCAAAGGGCTGTAATATCGGCCATATAGTGACTGGTGAGCAGTACCGTGGCTCCATACAACTGGTTGTACTCCCGCAAAAACTCCCGCACACTGGCCTGAGCATTGACATCCAGTCCTAGAGTTGGCTCGTCCAAAAATAAGACATGGGGACGATGGATGAGAGCGGCCAGCAGTTCTGCTTTCATCCGTTCTCCCAGGGATAGCTTACGCACGGGTTGGGATAACTTGCCTTCCAGGGAAAGCATTTCGCTGAGGGTGTCTACCTGCTGGTGAAAGTCGCGATCGCTAATCCCATAAACTGCCGCATTAATTCGCAGCGAGTCCAGGGCCGGAAGATCCCAGATCAACTGCTGCTTTTGCCCCATCACCAGCGTGATTTTCCGGAGAAAGGCAGCTTTGCGTTGAAATGGCACATGACCCGCGACCAGCACCTTTCCTCCAGAGGGATGGATCAAGCCGGTGAGCATTTTTAAGGTCGTGGTCTTTCCGGCTCCATTCGCCCCCAAAAAACCTACGACTTCTCCAGGTTCAATCTGGAAGGAAATGCTTTGCACCGCTTGAACATTGCGGTAGGTGCGGCGCAGCAAGTGTTTTGCCGTTCCCAGCAGGCCAGGTTCTTTAATGGCAACCGGGTAAACCTTGGTTAAGTTTTCAGCCAAAATTGCAGGCATCGATCGTTGGGCAAATTATGCTTATCGTCTTAGCCTAATCCTGACATTTTTTGAACACACCCTTCCTTCAGGCTAAACCAAGTTCAGCTAGAGAACGGTCGTTTTCCTACAAAAGAAACTACGGTTCTGGACTTGGACAAGGTTTATTTAGTGTGTTGTGTACTTGACCTAACCGCGTTGCTCCTTTAATGTAATTCCACATCTACAGAGGAATAATCAATGAGTTTTTTAATCCCGTTCATTATAGGTGTCATCATCACTGCCCTCAGTCTGTTAATTATTTCAAAAATTCCGTTCCTAGGGATTGAGGTAGATGGAGTCGGCAAAGCTCTCCTTGCTGGGGTTGTGTTTGGGGTGCTGAGTTGGCTGCTAGGCTGGATGGCTGGTTCTAAAATCTTGAATGTTCTAACGCTAGGGCTGCTGTGGCTGGTTGTAAATACGATTATCTTTGGCTTATCTGCCTGGATTGTTGAAGGTTTCCGACTACGGAACGGCATTTTAAGCGCCATTTTAGGCGCGATCGCCCTCACCTTCATCAACTCAGTTCTGTTCAAGATACTGAGCCTTGTATTTCCTGCCGTTGTACCCGCAATTTAAGGTTGATTGGCGAAGACGAGTAAAGGGGCTTCAGAACAGGTTAGGGAATTCATCCGCTATTTTTGTCCTAATACCCATCTCCCCGATACTGAATCTGATTGTTTTGTAAGATCAGCAGAACTCTCTGCCCTCGATAATCTTCACGGGCCTGCACCGTTGCTTTGCCGTCATAGCGGTAAATCGTTCCTTCGCTGCTTTCAACCCGGGTTACGGGCACCTGCTTTAACTCTGTAACCCCTTTACTTTGGTTGTAAAGGTTCATATACAATTTGTCCTTTTGACGGTAAACCCGTACTGCATATTCCCCAGTTTGAAAGCTGAGTAAGGTAGCATCCTGCTGAGATGAGGCAGGGCGATCGGGCTGTTGCTGAGGAGCAGCGATTGCATACTCCTGTACAATTCTTCGGCCCACTTGACTCACTTCGATCATCCTTTTCCCCCCCGCTCCAACTCGCACGATCGCCGTGTAGTCCCCCGAATTCGCGGTATAAGTTGTCCACTGATCATTCATACCTCTAGCAGGCAAAATTCGGGCTGGGGCATTAACAATCACGCGAAAGCCATTATTACTAACCGACATTAAGGGCTGGCCGCGTCGCCAGATAATCTCGACCACGTAGCGCTTTGTCCGGAAAAGAATGGCGGTCTGTTCCGTGGTTTGCGTCAGTTGTGTCTGGGCGATCGCCGGAGGTTCAACCAAGATACCGACTCCCAGGACGGCACTAAGTATTCCAACTAAAAATGCCAATTGGGTCGATCGGCAACTGGAATTACCTTTCAATAAATTTTTTGCAATCCAAAATCGCAAATCCAAAATCCAAAATAGTAGGAGCCGAATTGAGCGGTTCATCGTAAACCCCTGCCCATGCCACTCTCTATAAGCCGGGATGTACTCCGGTTCAGTCAAAGAGTTTCTAAAACTGTAACTGATCGCCCTTCCCTTGTGTGTAATGGCACAGTGGATATATTCGTTCTGTGAGGAGGTTTCCCATGAATTTTTCCTGGTTTGGGTCAGACTCAACCCATCAAAATTACTGGCCAGCACTGGTAGCCGGAATTGGTATCCTGGGAATTTTGCTGGCTGCTCATCCAGTTCTGGCGCAAGAGAAACAGTTACGAACCTTAACCGTCACGGGACGAGGGACTGAACGAATTCCCACCACACTGACTCAAGTGCGGTTGGGAGTGGAGGCCCAGGGAAAAACAGCAAATGACGTACAGCAAGAGGTGGCTCGTCGATCTAACGCTGTGGTGTCTTTATTACAATCGCGGCAGGTTGATCAGTTAGAAACGACGGGAATTAGCCTCAGTCCGACCTACCGCTATGACAATGGAGTCCAAACCCTAACAGGCTATAGAGCCAGCAACATGGTGAACTTTCGGATTGAGACGCAGAAAGTCGGGACATTACTGGACGATGCGGTGAAAGCTGGAGCTACCCGCATTGATGGGATCAGCTTTGTGGCCTCTGATAGTGCGATCGCCCTTGCTCAAAAACTGGCCCTACAAGCAGCCACTCAGGATGCTAAATCTCAAGCCAATGCCATCTTTAGCACGCTGGGTCTCACTGCTCGGGAGGTTGTGAATATTCAAATTAATGGAGCCTTCACGCCATCACCTCGACCACTACTAGCCGATGCGATGCAAGAAAAAATCTTTGCCGCCGCACCTGCCCCTACCCCTGTCTTGGGAGGCGAGCAACAGGTAGAAGCTGCCGTTACGCTTCAGATTAGCTACTAAAACTCATCATCATCATAGCTGCTATCCGACATCGGGGACTCATTGTCTCGTTTGGAACCTAGCAATTCCATACGGTCTACCCGGATGACCGGTTTAGAGCGGTTTGCCCCCGTATTTCGATCTTTCCAGGTTTCCAATTCCAGAGCACCTGTAACTCCAATGAGGCTGCCTTTCCGAACATAGTTAGCTGCTATCTCGGCTGTTTTGCCCCATAGCTTCAAGTTGAACCAATCTGGTTGATCTGTGTTACGGCTCTGACGGTTAACGGCCAAAGTCAAATTACAAACCACACTACCAGATTCAAAGTACTTGACATCTGGATCGCCACCCACACGCCCAACCAGAGTAACTACATTAAGACTCATACGCTTCTATACAACCACTCTTTACACGACGTTCATACACTGACTTACGCAACCTCCCACAGCGGGCATTTTACACCAGCCCCAACAGCATCTTGCTCAACTCAATGATGAATCACGTTGATCTCTTTTACAAAAACTTTAAGAAAAGGGCGAATATAATCGAAACCAGAAGACTGAATTCGACGCTTTTTAGTACGCATGATCTTAACACGCCTTGCGTCCTTCTTCTACCATTGTGATTTTCTATAAAGGAATAACCAATACAATTCACCTAAACCAAGTCCAGCTAGAGAACGGTCGTTTTCCGATCAGAGAAACTACGGTTCTGGACTTGGACAAGGTTTAGCCACATAAGATCCACTAGCGACGTAAATAAAATAGGCTCTTTCTGCAGAAAATCAATAAATACGTCAGTGACAAAAATTACCAGTCGGATTACAATGTCTCCTCATCATCAGGCATCGCTTCATACTCACTTGAAACTCCAACTGAATTGCCCGGATTTCATAACAATCCGTGAGGAGAGTAATGAGTTGTACAGAATGTTCAAGAATTTTTTCAGAAGTGCGGGTTAAATTTTTTAATTGGGAATGATGGTTGGCATAGGAAAATCCGACTCAGAGCCAGTCTTTTGATAGTTGCCAACGAAACGATCAGAAATCACGATAGTTGTTGGTGTAGCTACTGAATGATAGGTATCGTCTGTTATACAGATCTAAAGTGATTGAACTAGCACAACCTAAAATTGACATTCTAGGGTATGCTCCTACGACAGGAATGCCCATACCTTAATGATGTCACAACTCGAATATTCAGATTGGGCTACTAGACATCGATGGATGCTTCGATTCTGTTGATCGGAGGTGATGACTTTCTCTCAACACTTCTGGATCGAGTCCACAATTTGTTGAACTGTGCCGTGGGGGTTGCATTGAATCCAGGTGAGGCGGTGCCGCTGATCCAGGCTCAACAACCTGACTTGATTATTCTGGAAGAAAAACAGCCTGGTAGTCTGGAACTATGTTGTGAGATTAAAGAGCAAGCTAAGCTGGCCTGGATCTATTGCATTTTGATCGAAATTCCTGCACAGGTACTGGAAGAACCCTGGCTAGACTACATCTGGGATTTAGAAGCCAAAACGATCGCGCTGGAGGGAGGAGCAGATGCTTATCTCCGGTTACCTTTGGAAAGAACGGATGGCAAGCCCCTGAGTTCTGAGATATTGGCGAAACAGGATCAGTTATTGCGATCGCAAATCTTAGTAGGCCTCAGAATGGTGAAAAATCACCGTGAGTTGATGCGAGCCAATGACATTCTTTCAGCGATTGCCCTGTCTGATCCTCTGACTGAATTGAATAATCGTCGTGCTCTGGACTGGGAACTACCTCGACAGATTCAAAATGCTCGTACTCGCTCTGAGGTGCTGAGTCTGGTCATGCTGGATGTGGATCACTTTAAGCAAATTAATGATCTGTATGGTCATCCTGTGGGCGATCGTGCTCTGCAACTGGTTTCCAGTCGCCTGCGTCATAATTTAAGATTTCGGGATACTCTATTTCGTTATGGAGGAGAGGAATTTGTCATTATCCTTGGCAATACGGATCAGAAAGAAGCTTTGCTGGTTGCCCGTCGTTTATGTCGATTAATTGGCGAACAACCCTTCGATATTGATAGTAGTTTAGAGTTGCATATTACGATCAGCGCAGGTACGGCTACCTTAGATGCAAAGGATGATGCACGAGGGAACAGTTTACTGAAACGAGCAGACAGGAATCTTTTACGAGCAAAATCCTCCGGTCGAAATCGTGTTGTGGGTAGTATTGATGCCTTGCAGGATATGGATTCCGAGTAAGTGCTGAGAAAATCCTCATTGCATGAAAAGGCGCCCCTACTGGAGCGCCTTCTTGATTACTCAGAAATGAGCTAAGGATTAACCGTTGATTTGAGGAGCGGTCAGCGCCACGGGAGTCGCTTCACCCGCC
>NZ_JBRAGO010000034.1:0-41072 GCF_052746595.1 Leptodesmis sp. | reverse complement strand
GTGAACGGGGAATCTCCTGCTATACGCGAAGCGTTAGCGGGATGAGCGTCAATAAGGTGAATCGAATATGTGTTCTGGAAGATCAAGGTATTTTCGATTCAGGATTTATATACTTGTAAGGACGAACCTGTTAACGATTGGTTTATGAGTTAGGACTGAAGCATTGAGCAAAAATGCTGGTGGAAAATTGGAAGTCTCAGGATCAACCCGTACTCAATTTGAGCGCCAAATCAAGCGACTGCAACGGGATGTTTTGCGAATGGGCGCTCTGGTAGAGAACTCTTTTTGGCTGGCACGGCAGGCTCTGTTTGAACGAGATTTAGAAGCCCCGTCTCAAATTACTGCTCAAGAAAAACATATTGACCATCTTTATCGCAAGATTGAGCAGGACTGTGTAACGCTGATTGCTTTGCAGTCACCTGTTGCTCAAGATCTCCGACTACTGAGTGCGCTGATGCAACTGGTGCGCGATCTGGAACGCATTGGAGATTACGCTGAGGATTTAGGAGAAATTGCCCTGCAACTGTTTCCCTATCCCACCCCCTCTTACATGAACCAGATCAGGTTGATGTGCGATCGCTGTCGGGCAATGTTGGCTCTCAGTCTTGCGGCCCTCTCTGACCTGGATGTAGATTCTGGGTTGGCCGTTAAGGTCAGAGACGATGCCGTGGATCTAGACTATAAAACGCTGTATCAACTGCTGGCCCAACAACGAGACATTCAGGGCGTAGTAGAGCCGATCGTGCTGCTGGTTCTGGTCATTCGTTACCTGGAGCGAATGGCGGATCACGCTACCAATATCGGCAAGCGAGTGGCTTACATTGTCACGGGCAAACGATAACTGGCAGGAGATCAGGCAAGCAGCCATCTGCCCTCGTAACTTCCCCGTCTTTCTGGCTGAGAGAGCCATCAAGTCCAATCGACGGTCATCGTCATTTGCAGAGTACCCAAGCCCAGATCTTTGGAGGACAGCGATCGCGTTTCAAACAAAGCCAACATGTCTTTAAATTGCGGATTACCGCGAGCCGCACCTGTTAACCCTTTGGCAATGATCAAACCACAATGGCCTTTGGTTTTTTTGCAGCGTTGATCCC
The DNA here is from genome assembly GCF_052746595.1 of Leptodesmis sp. NCBI lineage: Bacteria > Bacillati > Cyanobacteriota > Cyanophyceae > Leptolyngbyales > Leptolyngbyaceae > Leptodesmis > Leptodesmis sp. The sequence goes on along the minus strand of NZ_JBRAGO010000034.1, from coordinate 39,978 downwards.
ACTTTTTGCGGGCTGCGATGTGGGTGGGGTCATCTTCGCCAAATTCTCCAAACAGATGCAGATCGCCGTTCCCAGTTTGAAACAGACCAATATCGTAGCGATCGCCCATCAGTGGATCTTCGCCCGGATTGAAGCAGATAGCCTTTAAGCCACCAGCCGCCTGAATTTCCTGAATCATGGTTTTGGCTTTGGGGCGAGAGGTCTGGATCATGACCACGGGTAACCCATCCCCTTGCTTAACTAGGTCGGCAGTAGACTGATGGTACTCCGCGCCGCTCTGTAATAGCTCCAGGACATCCCACGGCACCATGCCCAAACTCAAGAAGGAGTTTTCGGGAACCAGATCATCTCGCACCGCTGGGAAATTAAAGCCATTCAGATTAATCTCCTCTCCCTCCATTGCCACCAGTTCCTCGGCCAGTTCCGGCATCGTTGCCACCTTCACTGAGAGAGTGATTGTCCCAGCTTCAGCATCATCCGGGAAGGGAATCCGGTAACGACTGCTTAAAGGCGGGAAGGCATCTTTTGCAAATTTCTGGCGATGTTGACGCATAAAGCGATGTAAAGCTTCCAGACCCACTAGCAGAGCCGCCGCTTCCTCGTCGTACAGGAAGGAGCGTAATCCTTCCAGGGGATGTAGATTGCCAAATACGGGTTCAACATCCTCTGCCGCAGGCATGGGCCGAAACCCCATGAGCGGAGACTCTTTATTACTCTCTTCAGTTTCAAACGTGACGAATAGACAATCCTGCCCCAAAAAGGCTTCCTGCATCTGTTCGATTGACTCCTGTGCGATCGCCCGTTGCCGGAATTGCTTCAAGGAGTCTAGAGAGCGATAGAGCAGCACCCCGTATTCCATCCCCAACATGCCCATGACGGAAGCGTAGAGAGTGCCCACATCCCACTGGTTGAGTTCAATGGCAATAATCTCATGATCGGCCAGCACCTCCCAGGGAGCGTCCTGCCAGATTTCAAAAGCCTTAGCTCGCAGGGCCTCAGCATATTGGGGAGGCAACTGCGGCGGACGAGTACTGATAGCATCCTGTAAACCCCGAAAAATCTCATCGATCAGTGGCAGTTCGGGAACGTAGTCGAGGGTGATGTCCAGATCTTGCAGAACGCCTCTCAGGAAAAATTGCAGTTCCCGATCGCGCACCACGATTTTTTTGGGTCGTGCTGGCATCCCCGGATTATGCGGGTTTTCCATGGCCCGAATCAACGTCCGCACCACCGCTTCTGGGCCACTATCGGGGGTGACGACATCCATCGCTCGTACCATGCCCTGGGAACCATCTACCCACAGAATACAGTCTCCTTCTGGAGGCTCACCGCTTGCCAAATCCAGAACATCAGAGTCCTGGGAGGTAATCAAACGGCGACGATCGCCCTCCCACACATTGGGAATCTGCTTGAGTTTCTGGAGGCGGCGGCGGGTAGAATGATTGAGCGCAGTCATAAGGCACACTAACAGGAAAAATCAAAACGGGCAGGCTGGGCAGGGTCTAGCCCGATAATGGAGCGATCGCCAAAATTAACGGGTAGATATTTCATCTTACTGCCTGACTACTTTTCGGCACGCTCTCAAGCATCTCCAAGTCCAGCAGGGGCATTTTTCTAGATCAAGAAACTGCGATCGTCTGAACTCAGTTGAACCCCAAAGTAAACGACTGCAGAAAAGCAGGTATACCAGATACCATCTTCTACCAGCTTACGATTCCTGATCTATCCTTGATACTATGGATAAGCGGAGAATTGCGATAAGCAAACCAGCGTTCAGCGAGAAAACAATAGTTTTCTACAAGAAAAACTACACTTCTGGATTTGGACAGGTTTTATTTGGTATCTGGCTAAGGAGTTCTAGAGATAATGGCTCAAACTGCCCAGTCTGAACAACGTGGCATCCAGATGACGGATGCGGCACTGAAGCATGTTTTGATGTTACGAGACAAACAAGGACAGGATCTCTGTCTACGAGTTGGTGTCCGGGGTGGAGGATGTTCTGGAATGTCCTACACGATGGATTTTGAAGACCCCAACAACATTCAGGACAGCGATGAAGTGTATGATTACGACGGGTTTAAAGTAGTCTGTGATCCCAAGAGTCTGCTTTATTTATATGGGTTAGTGCTGGACTACAGCGATGCGTTAATTGGAGGTGGCTTTCAGTTCACCAATCCCAATGCGGAGCAAACCTGTGGTTGTGGCAAATCCTTCTCCGCGTAGGATTGATTCCGGAACGATAGCGACTCGCGATCGCTCCTGCCATTTAAACCAAGTCCAGCTAGAGAGCGGTCGTTTTCCGATCAGAGAACCTACAGTTCTAGACTTGGACAATGTTTATCAACTTTTTTATTGATCATGACCCAAACTATAGAATCTCTCTTTGACCAGGGTGTTGAGCGGTACAAAGCGGGTGAAGGCCCAGATACCCTCATCCCGGTTTTCAAAGAGGTGTGCGATCGCGCTCCCAAAAGCAGCGCTGCCTGGACTTGTCTCGCCTGGTTATATCTGCTGGCCGATAAACCTAGCAAAGCTTATGAGGCCGCCCAAAAAGCCGTCAAGCTGAACCCCCAGGATCCTCAAGCGCGAGTCAATTTATCGGTGGCCATGCTGGAAGCCGGTAAGAAAGGGGTGCGGCAGCATATTGAAGTGAGTCAACAAATTATTCTGGTTGCCCCGGAACTGCGGGAAGAAGTGCAACAAAACATTCAGGATGGTTTAAACCGCAAGCCGGAGTGGGCAAGCTTAGCGCGGGTGCAAGCCTGGTTATTTGAGTAGGCTGGTTTAGCTGGTTTAAGAGGGATGGAGATGAGGGGATTGGGGGTAAAGTAGGGCGATCGTCTCTCCTGAAAATTTTTAGTTTTTACTGCTGCTTCTAAGGAGTCTATGTCATCAACAGATCTTGTCACTTATGCCCAGTGGTCAGGCTATTTCACTATTTTTTGTGCGCTGATTGCGGTTCTAGGTTTGGTCTTCAAGTGGGGGATTCGCTTTCGCCTGGTGGGTGTCACCGGATTCATGATAGTGCTGACGGCGGGCCTGTTTGCTCTGAGCCTGGGGCTTTACACCCGTCCGACTATTCCCGGTGCCGTTAAATTTACCCGCGTCTTTGATAACGGTTCAACCAATCTGGTGATTGCTGTCTCTCCTGAAATTACGGAAACCGAACTGGAAGCCACCCTACGGCAGGCCGCGTCTGATCTCTATTCACCAGGACGACTGGCACAGGGAGCAGAAAAGATGACGATTCGTGCCCGCACGGTGCTGCATCCCCAACCCGGTGTGTCCCAGCCTCTGTATCTGGGAGAAGTAAAGCGATCCCTGATCAGTCGCAACGATGACCAGATAGAAGTCACCCTTTACCGAAATCAATTTGCTCAATTACCCAAACCAACTGCATAACCATTTCTATGTCTAATACGTCCATTGCGCTGCCTGCTCTATCTGTTGCACCTGCTCGCGTGATCCGGGGGCAAGGGATTTTATCAGAAGCTGGAGCAGAGATGGCTCGTTTAGGCCGACGACCACTGATGGTTGGGGGCGATCGCACGCTGGCTGTAATTCAACCCCACTTGATTCCAGTCTTAAAATCCCACAAGCTGCAGATTAAACAGGCATCCTATGGAGCAGATTGTAGTGAGTCGTCGCTCACGGCCCTCCAGCAAAGTGTACAGGCTCATCAGGCGGATTTGATTATTGGAATCGGTGGCGGTAAAGCCCTGGATGCCGCCAAGTTGCTGGCTTACCAGTGTGACTTACCGATCGTCACCGTCCCCACCTCTGCCGCAACCTGTGCCGCCTGGACAGCTTTATCTAATGTTTATTCTGAGCAGGGAGCCTTTCTTTATGATGTGCCTCTCCCCAAATGTCCTGATCTGTTAGTTCTGGATTACGACCTAATTGCCACTGCTCCTCGTCGTACCTTAGTTGCTGGGATTGGGGACGCGATCGCCAAATGGTACGAAGCCTCTGTCAGTAGTGGTCATTCCCATCAGAGCTTGATTGTTGCTGCCGTTCAGCAGGCCAGAGTGTTGCGCGATATTCTCTTGCAAAGATCCGTGACGGCGCTCGATCATCCTGGAGGTGAGGATTGGCGATCGGTTGTGGACGCTGCTGTACTATTGGCAGGTGTGATTGGCGGTTTGGGGGGTGCCCAGTGTCGTACTGTAGCGGCCCATGCGGTGCATAATGGCCTGACCCATCTGCTGGCCAGTCATGGTCAGTTACATGGGGAGAAGGTCGCCTACGGCATTCTGGTGCAATTGCGACTGGAAGAATTAGTTCAGGGCAATCAATTGGCCGCGACTGCTCGCCAGCAACTGCTGAAGTTTTATAGCGAAATCGGACTGCCCCAGAGTTTACATGACTTAGGGCTGTCAACGATCACGGTGAGCGACCTGCAACATGCGGCTGAAGTGGCCTGCTCTGAAAAATCGGACATCCATCACCTGCCTTTTCCGGTGGAGCCGACTCAACTGATGGCCGCTATGGTTTCTACAACTGCCCCTTTCAAGGAAAAAAGTACCGAGTTTGTAACCGCTGGTTCTGAGTCCGGAGAGTCCACTCAACCCTTCAAACTCAATACGCTCTAATGACGAGGTGACTCAATGACGTTGGACTGGATCACTCCTGCGGATCGCTTAAAATCCTTACCTCCTTATGTGTTTGCTCGCCTGGATGAACTGAAAGTGCGGGCCAGAGAGCAGGGGCTGGATTTAATCGATTTGGGGATGGGTAATCCAGATGGGGCAACTCCCCGACCTGTTGTAGAAGCGGCGATCGCGGCTTTGCAAGATCCGGCCAATCACGGCTATCCACCGTTTGAGGGCACCGCCGGGTTTCGGCAAACGATCACCGCCTGGTATCAACGGCGTTATGGGGTCAAACTCGATCCGGATAGTGAAGCCCTGCCGTTGTTGGGATCAAAAGAAGGATTAACCCATCTGGCCCTGGCCTATGTCAATCCCGGTGATGTGGTGTTGGTGCCCAGTCCAGCCTATCCGGCTCATTTTCGCGGACCCGCGATCGCTGGAGCGAACATCTACAGCATGATCCTGAAGCCGGAAAATGACTGGGTGATTGATCTGGCAGCGATTCCCGACGAGGTAGCAGAACGGGCCAAGCTTCTGTATTTCAACTACCCCAGTAATCCCACAGCTGCGACCGCCCCTCGCGAGTTTTTTGAGGAGATTGTCGCCTTTGCCCGCCGGTTCAACATCCTGCTTGTACATGACCTCTGCTATGCGGAACTGGCCTTTGATGGTTACCAACCCACCAGCCTCCTGGAAATTCCGGGAGCGATGGAGATTGGCGTCGAATTCCACACCATGTCCAAAACCTATAACATGGCTGGCTGGCGGGTGGGATTTGTAGTGGGCAATCGCCATATCGTTCAGGGATTACGCACCCTCAAAACCAATTTGGACTATGGCATCTTCCGGGTCTTGCAAACCGCCGCAGAAACCGCCCTCAACTTACCCGACGAATACTTGCATGAAGTACAAACCCGCTATCGTACCCGCCGGGATTTTCTGATTCAGGGGTTTGCAGAGTTAGGCTGGTCTATTCCCAAAACCAAAGCCACCATGTACCTCTGGGTGCCTTGCCCTCCAGAAATTAGCTCCACCGATTTTGCCCTCTCCGTTTTGCAGCAAACTGGAGTTGTGGTTACTCCTGGTAATGCCTTTGGCTCTGGTGGGGAGGGCTATGTCCGGATGAGCATGATTGCAGACTGCGATCGCCTCGGTGAAGCCCTCAACCGCTTCAAACAGGCTGGAATCACTTTTCGATCTGGTGCCGCCTTAGCCTCGAGCCTGAAGCCGTAAGCGGCAGATGGCTGTAATGTAAACAGATGCTAGCTAGTAGCTGAGTCCATTACCGTTGCTGGATCCCTTGGAGGAACCGTTGAACGTACCATTGGCGATCGCACCCGTCCCAACCTCTGCAGCAGTGTTGGGATACTTACACTTCACGGTAATCTTCAAATTGCTCTGGGCCTTACCACTGGCGATGTAAGGAATTCCAGCATCAGCACTGAGGTTAATGCCAAATTCCAGAGTTACTTCATCCACATCCGCAGCCGCAAAATTCTTGAATGCCTTCATGCAGTAGCAGGTATAGGCACGAATCGTGTCCTGCACCATTTGCATCGATTGGGCGGGATTGACTCGTGGAGCCGGAATGTTGCCGAGTCCCTTCTGCCCTGTGCGGCCCTGTTCTCCCGTAGCGGAGGTGGGAAACTGGGATCCTGAAGCTGCAGGAATAGGTTCCTCCTGGGCTTCCACATACAGCACCATGCCATCTTCAAGTTGAATCGGAACAATTTGACCCATAGTAATTGCCTGTTTTTAAGTAGTAGATGCGTTTTGAGTGTTCCCTAAAATAGGCAAGAGGTATCAAAGAAATCAGCACAATGACGCAAGGCAGGAGGTCTGGCAACGGATGAATGGGTTAGAACACAAAGACTCTTGAGAGGTCAGGAATAGTGGATGATGGCTATCTTGACCTTTTCCCATACGGCTCTACAAGGTGTCATGGCTGCTCACGAACCACTGGTTTTGCTGCTGGCGGCATGGCTGGATTATCTAATTGGCGACCCGTGGAATTGGTGGCATCCGGTACAGGGAATGGGATGGATTATTTCCCAATACACCCAGGTAGTTGGCAAGCGACTGCGATCGCCCCTAGCTTTAAAGCTGGCAGGCATTGGTTTGGCTGTTGGTTTGATTGTTGGCAGTGGTTTAATCGCCTGGACGATCGCCACCCTGGCTAAACAAATCCATCCCCTTTTGGAGTTGGCTGTTGAGAGTATTTTGTTAGCCAGTTGTTTGGCCGGACGCAGTTTACGGGATGCAGCGAATGATGTTTTAACTCCTTTGCAATCTGGTGATCTGGTAGAAGCTCGTACCCGCTTAAGCCGCTATGTGGGACGCGATACAGAAAAACTGGCAGAACCCGAAATTCTCCGAGCCGTGCTGGAAACGGTGACAGAAAATGCTACGGATGGGGTATTGGCTCCTTTGTTTTATGCGATTGTCGGCTCCTTCATTCCCGGTGTGGGGAGTGTACCGCTGGCGATCGCCTATAAAGCGGCCAGTACCCTGGATTCAATGGTGGGCTATCGGGAAGCGCCTTACACCGATCTGGGCTGGTTTAGTGCCAAAACCGATGATGTGCTCACCTGGCTGCCCTGCCGTCTGGTGGTGGTAACGCTGGCCCTGCTGTCCGGCAAACCTGTCTCAGTCTGGCGCATTTGTCAGCGGGATGCTCCCCAAGATCCCAGTCCCAATTCGGGATGGAGTGAGTGTGTTTATGCGGCTGTTCTGGGGGTGCAGGTGGGGGGACTCAATTACTATCGGGGAGTGGCCAAACCGAAACCACTGTTGGGAGACGCGAGGGAGGCGATCGCTCCCTCCCACATCCACCAGGCCCTCAACCTCACCCGAATTTGCTTTCTCCTCTGGTTAGCAGTAGCCCTAGTCAGCATTTAGTTGCCAAATGCTGACTCTTTTTTTAATTACCAAGCTTGCAATCTTCTAGCGAATCGAATTATTTTGGCTCAGGATCAATCAAATCTACTGAATGGTTAGATTTCTATAATCTGGAATTGAGATTTTTTAGAAAACTCAATACAAATTGAACTCACCCATCTGCAGGAACGGGAATTAAAATTCTTTACTTTACAAAAATTTTCCAGAAAATTAAAATGATTTTTGCTGCGTCTTGCAGGGAAATTCTTCGCAAGGAGACTACTTCTGAGGGAGAGGGTGAACATTAACCTTTTTTACCTATAACTGATTGAGCTAGTGGGGGCGATCGCTCCACGCCATAAACTTTATTCCTGTTTGTCCTATGCAACTTCTGGCCTGCCTGCACACAGCAATTCTGGTTTCCGATCTGGAAAAAGCGGAACAGTTTTACGGTTCGATTTTGGGATTACCAAGGGTCGATCGCGATCTCAAGTTTCCAGGAATCTGGTATGAGATCGCAGGCTACCAGCTTCACCTGATGGTCGGAGAAACACCAGAATTATACAATGCTGAGAAATGGGGCCGCAATCGCCATATTGCCTTCTCCGTGGCTGATTTGAATGCGGCTAAGGAACAGCTTCTAGCCCATAATTGTCCTGTGCAAATGAGCGCTTCAGGCCGTCCTGCTTTATTTACGCAAGATCCTGATGGCAATGTGATTGAAATCAGTCAGGCAGACCTTTAGAATCTAATCCTGTAGAATCTAATCCTGCTGGTGGAAGAACTGGTAGGCACCCACCCAGGATAGAACGATCGCAATTACCAGTAGAATCGGGATTGAATACCAGGGAAATTGGGAGAGTGTTAGATAGGCCGCGGCTCTCAATGCGATGCTGGTGTAAGTTAGAGGTAATAGATGAACGATTACCTTAAGAATCGTGGGGAGTGTTGCTGGATCAAAGAACGTTGCCCCCAGAAATGACATGGGTACAATTACAAAGTTGTTGTAAATTCCCACGCTTTCTAAGGATTTAACGTTTAATCCCACAATTACGCCTAATCCAGCAAAGACGGCACAGTTTAGCAGTAACACCAACAAAAATAGGGGATTGAGAAAACTCCAGATTTTTCCGGTAAACAAGATTGCCACCAGAATTACAGACCCTGCTGTTAGCATCCCTCGCACTACCCCTGCCAGCATTTTGCCAAGATGCAGGGATAGGGGATGGATAGGCATTAGCATTAATTCTTCAAAGGTTTTGGTGAATAGGCGATCGCCACAAATCGAAAAGGTGGTTCCCCCAAAACTAATCACCATCGAAGATAGAGCAACCATCCCTGGCAAAATAAATTGCAAGTAGTTATCTCCTGCGGCAGGCTTCATGGTGGCATCCAGGGCACTGCCCAATCCCAGACCAAAGCCAACAATATAAATCAGGGGCGAAATTAATCCAGATGCAGCAACCTGCACCAACCGGACTCGCAGATCCAACCAGTCTCCCCAAAAAATGGTTAACGTATCATTCCATAACGTTTTCAACTGGGAGCCTGAAACTTTCTTGTCGGATGAAATCGCTGCCTGAGTGCCCACATCAACTCCGTTTGTCATACTTCTTGATTATTGTGCCATTGCCAATGTTCAGAAGACTGCTAACTGTTGGTTGATCACAGGTAGGTTACGGCCAAAATTGTGGGGCTCGATCGACAGCTTTAGCGTTTCCGCAAGAAGGTTAGCAGTTCTCGGTTCACTGTTTGGGGGGCTTCTTGCTGGATCCAGTGACCGCAATGAGGAATGATTCTAAGTTTGAAGGGAGCCATAATCAGTCGATCCATGCCCTCCGTTAAATGGGGACTGAGGAGGGAGTCTTCTTCTCCCCACAGAACCAGGGTAGGAACCGTGATCGGCTGGAAGGCATGGTTCCATTCCCGCACCCAGTTCCACGGCATCAGCATCTGACGGTAATAATTGAGCGCAGCGGATAAAACGCCTGGTTTTGCTAGGGCAGATTGATAGATTGCCGTGTCTTCCTTGGAGAAGGCTCCTTTGCGGATTGCCTGTTCTCGGAACAAATTGCGGACAAACTCACCCAGATTCTGTTGAATGACCCATTCTGGCAGACCGGGAATCTGAAAGGCGAACATATACCAACTGCGCCGCAATTGATCCATGTTACTCACCATTTCCCGCAGTAACCGCTGTACAGGTACAGCACTGAGAATAGCCAATCGATTCAGGGATTGCGGACATTTTTGCGCCAGATACCAGGCGATCGCACCGCCCCAATCATGTCCGACAATATGAGCACGGGTATATCCAAAACTTTCAATTAACCCCTGTACGTCTGCGGCTAAAGTATCCAGATCATAGCCACTAGCAGGCTTATCCGAGTCGTTGTAGCCACGCAAATCGGGGACAACCACTTTGAAATAACGGGCCAGAACCGGAATTTGGTAGCGCCAGGAATACCAGAACTCGGGGAAGCCATGCAATAGCAGCACTAAGTCCCCTTCTCCCTGCGTGACACAGTGGAGCCGGATGCGATTAGTCTCAATAAAGTGATGTTGCCATCCAGAGAGCGCCAAGGCAGTCATAGTTGGGGAGCAGTGGCCTGTACGCGAACCAGAAAAAAACAGGCTCCTTTACTCTAATGTTACCTGCACGACTGTTACCTACATAACCATAACGACACAGTCCTGACTCACTATTGATTCCGCTCTTACCGCTGATAAACGAGCGCCAGCAGTGCCAGACCATTACCAAACCGATTAATTACTTCCTTGCAGTTCATCCAATTTAGCCAGCACTTCAGTACTGTGAATAGCTGGTCTAACGGCAGTGAACGTTGCTTTCAAAAGGCCATCCGGATCAATGATAAAGGTATGCCGCAGAGACATGAAACTGAGCCAGGAACCGTAGGCCTTACTGACTGAGCCATCTTCGTCTGCCAGAAGCGGAAACTTCAACCCTTCAGAATCGCAGAACTCGGCATGAGAATCTACCGAATCTGCGCTGATGCCCAGAATCTGGGTGTTGCGGCTGAGATATTTCGGGAGGTCTGCTTGAAACCGACGGGCTTCCAGGGTGCAACCAGGAGTAAAGTCTTTGGGATAGAAATAGACAACCACCCACTTACCCCGATAGTCTTTCAGAGCAATGGTACCATCGCCTGTGTTCGTCGGCAGGGTAAATTCAGGGGCAGGCTGGTTGAGCGGAGGTAAGGGGCCACCCAGGGCGTGGGCAGGTGGAGCAGGGGTCAGGAAGGAGAGCAAGGAGAAACACAGGGTCAGGAAGGAGAGGGTGAGGGCTTGGAGGGACATGGAGATTGGGGATTGGGAATTAGGGTGGGAGAGGTGGGAAAGTGGAGGGGTGGGAAAGGAAGAGTCAGGGATTTGCAATCCCATCGTGTCCCAGTTGTAAGATGTGCCAGGCGTGAGCCGTACATCGCAGGGATTTTATTGCCATGCCCACCCCTAAGAAAGTGTTTGGGCTTTTGTAGTAGGTTGCGACACGATCGCAGTGGTGTTACTTAGCATAAGTTTACAATAGGTGACTGGAAGATCGCCTAATCTTCCTCTCGTTATATGTACCAATCTCTTAATTCCGACGATTTCAAGCATCGGGGAGCGGAGTACTTATAAAATCTTTGGTTAGCGATCGGGGCATCTGGTAAAAACATCCCAACGTGCTTCTACCTTAGACAGAAACCAGAAGCAGGGAGTAGTTCTGAGCTTGACGAATGACCAGCGACACATGACAAATTTGCCACTATTCATCATCCACACAATTAAATTAATTTAATTTCCCGTATCGCAATTCCGACAGCCGTTTCTGAGCAATCGGATCCAGGCAATTGGCCAAAAAGCGACGGGAATTTTTCGTGACAGGCTTCTTCTTAGTACGGACTTTGATCAACGCATTATCGACTTCAACGGCCAATTGTTCCGAAGACATCCATTCCGCTCCATAGCCAACCACCGTCAATTGCTGGGCGCGATCGGAAGTGGCCACAATCAACCGCTGATGAAATTTCCGCAGGTCGTTACGGAAGGCGGCACAGGTTTTTTCAATGAAGGTATCCGCTGTCTGCCCAAAGTCGGTGTAGTGAACCGCGAGATTACTGGTAATCACATCCCGCTTGCTGCCAGTGTCTTGATACTGAGAGTCAAATACCAGACGAGTATCAAAATCGTGGTAAGCACTGTAGTTGGTGAGGGCTTCAATTAACAGACGACGGGCTTCTTCTAATCCATCACGATCGCGCACCTGTTTTAAGTCATGCCATACCCCGACGACGTTATAGCCGTCCACGAGCATCAATGCCTGTGGAGAGGATCGGGGCATAGAGAAAAGTAGAGAATTGTTTAAGCTTGCACATCTTGGTTCTAGCTTATCGCAATCTTTCCCAATTTCGTACTGTTAATTGCAATAATTGCAAATAGTAATTGCAAATAGTCGGAGAGACGTTTCGCCGAAACGTCTCTCCCAATTACCCTCCCATTAGCCGTTGCCGTAATCGCTGGGGATTGCCCCGATCAACTACCTTGCCGCCTTCCAAGAAAAAAGCACCGTCGCAGTATTCCAGTTCATCCAATCGATGAGTCACCCACAGGGCGGTAAGTCCCCGATCTTTGACCAGTCGATGTACCTGAGAGACCAACTCCAATTGACTGTCCGGATCCAAAAGAGCCGTGGGTTCATCAAATAGGAGCACTTCACAGTGGCGGGCGATCGCACCAGCGATCGCCACCCGCTGTTTCTGCCCACCGCTGAGGGCGTAGATGGGTCGGCGAATGAACGGCAGTAGATTCACGGCATCCAGCGCCTCTTGAACTCGCTGATGGATTTGCACAGAGGTTAAATTTTCCTCTGCTAAACCGAAAGCCACATCCGCTCCCACTGTGGGCATTACCAGTTGATGATCGGGATTTTGGAAGACAAAGCCAAATTTGGGCAGGGGTTTGATGTATCCAGATTGAGGCTGGAGCAAACCAGCTAACAGGCGCAACAGGGTGGATTTACCGCTGCCATTGGTGCCCAGCAGCATCCAAAATTCTCCCTTGGGAACTTCCAGACTGCAAGCATCCAGCACTGTGTCGCCTTTGTACCAGCGAAAGGAGAGATCTCTGACCTGAATCGCGATCGCGTCGTCAGTGACAACAGGGGCAGTCATTCAGCCAGTGCAAAGAAACCGGGAGGACGACCAGACGAGGTCGCAGTACTTGATTTTTCGTATACCTGCACCGCAGAGATTTCACTACTGAGAATACTGAGTTTCTTGCCAGGTTGGTGTTCGCAGGTCAGTTCTATCACCTTAGGTTCAGGTGCATTCAGGGCAGCCAAAACCGTCTGGTAGGCAGCCTCTGCATCTTCTACCGTTTTCTTTTGCACCGACAGAGCCAGAGGTGTATTTTTCAGAGAAACGTCAAGGATAAACATGGAGGGGGTTACTCGAAACGAACAGTGATCAATAAATCAAATCCAGTATCGCAAATCTGGTTCCCAGATTGGGCAGAAGACTTCTGAGGAATTACGGGTTCAACGGCAATAGACTGCTTGCAAGTTGGAAAAAACGTAGGATGGGCAAAGGGAAGTACCGTGTTCATCCCGTCATCTCGGCTGACCTGAATGGGCACACTAGGCTTTGCCCATCCTACTGATGATGCTTGAGTCTAATTTAAACTTCGGAAGAAGAAAGGGTGTATTTTTCGTTAATCAAAGCAGTCAGGATCAGGATCCGCACGGAGAAGATTGAAAAAGTGCTTAGACTAGAAAGGTAAATGTTAAAGTCTGTAAAACTATCCTTCCGTAAATTTTAAGTAACCATCACTCTCCTTGCAGCATGTTAGAGCATTCGATCGACCAAACCGGCGGGCGTACCAACCTTTCTCATCCCAGCAGCGCAAACACCGCATCTGATGACAACTCTGAGGCTTCTCAACGCTTACCCAATCCAGTCTCCTATCCGGTACAACCTGCCTCCCCGCTCTCGCATCCTCTAACATACACCGATTCCTTTGAGGAACGGCATATCGGCCCCAGCAATGCAGATCTGGCTCAAATGCTGGAAATACTTGGTTTTGATAGTTTGGCTGCTCTCATTGATGCCACAGTGCCGCAGTCCATTCGCCTGCAAACTCCCCTCAAACTGGAAGCCGGAAAATCGGAGTATGAGTTGCTGCAAGAACTGAAGGAGATTGCCCAGGAGAACCAGATTTATCGATCGTTTATCGGCATGGGCTACTCCAACTGCATTACCCCACCTGTGATTCAACGCAACATTCTGGAAAATCCTGCCTGGTACACCCAGTACACACCTTACCAGCCGGAAATTGCTCAGGGTCGGTTGGAAGCCCTGCTGAATTTCCAGACGATGGTGACGGATTTGACGGGCCTGGAAATTGCCAATGCTTCGCTGCTAGACGAAGGTACCGCTGCGGCTGAAGCCATGTCCATGAGCTATGGCGTGTGTAAGACGAAAGCAAAAACCTTCTGGGTCTCAGAAGTTTGCCATCCGCAAACGATCGCCGTCGTGCAAACCCGCGCTCAGGCCTTGGGAATTGAGGTGATCATCGGCGACCACCACAGTTTCCAGTTTGATGTACCTGTCTTTGGAGTCCTGGTGCAATATCCCGCGACCGATGGTGCGATTTATGATTACCGGGAATTTTGCGATCGTGCCCATGCCGCTGGAGCCTTAGTTACCGTCGCCACCGATTTACTCAGTCTGACTTTGCTGACTCCTCCCGGTGAATTTGGAGCCGACATTGCCGTGGGGAACAGTCAGCGATTTGGGGTTCCCCTGGGTTACGGTGGCCCCCATGCGGCCTTCTTTGCCACCCGTGAAGCCTACAAGCGACAAATTCCTGGTCGGCTGGTCGGTGTTTCCAAAGATGTTCATGGTCAACCAGCTCTACGACTGGCCCTGCAAACTCGCGAACAACATATCCGCCGGGACAAAGCCACCAGTAATATCTGTACGGCTCAAGTACTGCTGGCGATCATTGCCAGTATGTATGCGGTGTACCACGGGCCACAGGGATTGCAGCGGATTGCCCAACGGGTTCACCAGATGACGATCGTTCTTGCAGAAGGCTTACAGCGGTTGGGCTACAAATTGGGATCTGAACCCTTCTTTGACACGCTAAAAGTCAACGTCACTCCGGAACAGGCGAAACACATTATCAATCGTGCCCATTCTCATCACGTCAACCTGCGGCAGATTAATGCTACGACGATCGGCATTGCCCTGGATGAAACCATTTCCTCCGACAGCCTGCTCACTCTCTTCCAGATCTTTGCCGGAGAACAGGGTGCCCACTTTACCCCGGAAGACCTGCTGCCCTCCTCCCGTCATCCCATCATCCCCCCTGCTCTCCAGCGCACCACCCCCTATCTGACCCATCCCGTCTTCAATTCTTACCACTCCGAAACGGAATTGCTGCGCTATATGTATCGGTTACAGTCAAGAGATCTGTCTCTGACTACGGCCATGATTCCGCTCGGCTCCTGTACCATGAAGCTGAACGCCACCGCCGAGATGATTCCTGTCACCTGGCCGGAGTTTGGGCAAATTCATCCCTTCGCTCCCTTAGAGCAAACGAAAGGTTATCAGACTCTTTTCGAGCAACTGGAACACTGGTTAGCAGAGATTACCGGATTTGCTGGCATTTCTCTGCAACCAAATGCAGGTTCTCAAGGGGAATATGCCGGACTGTTGGTAATTCGCCAATATCATGAATCTCGTGGCGATCGCGATCGCACCATTTGCCTGATTCCCACCTCTGCTCACGGCACCAATCCAGCCAGCGCTGTCATGGCAGGGATGAAGGTCGTTCCGGTGAACTGCGATCAAGATGGCAACATCGACATTGCCGACCTGAAAGCGAAAGCCGAGAAGTACCGCGATCAACTGTCTGCCTTAATGATCACCTATCCGTCTACCCACGGAGTCTTTGAAGAAGGCATTCGTGAAATCTGTGACATTGTTCACGCCAACGGGGGTCAGGTGTACATGGATGGAGCCAACATGAATGCTCAAGTAGGCATCTGCCGTCCTGCTGATTTCGGCGCAGATGTCTGCCACCTGAACCTGCACAAAACCTTCTGCATTCCTCATGGTGGCGGTGGCCCCGGCATGGGACCGATCGGTGTGGCCAAACACCTGGTGCCCTTCCTCCCCGGCCATCCCGTCGTCCAAATCCGCGACGAGCGCCATCAGGAATCACCCTCTTCCTCCACTTCCCCACTCTCCCACTCCCCTCACGCGATCGGCCCCGTCTCCGCTGCTCCCTGGGGTAGTCCCAGTATTCTACCTATCTCCTGGATGTATATTGCGTTGATGGGAGCGGCAGGCTTAACCAAAGCGACAGAAGTTGCAATATTAAATGCCAACTATATTGCCAAGCGGTTAGAGAATCATTATCCCGTTTTGTACAAAGGCAAAAATGGTTTGGTTGCCCACGAATGCATTATTGATTTGCGTCAGTTTAAGAAATCTGCTGAGATTGAGGTGGATGATATTGCCAAGCGGTTGATTGACTATGGCTTCCATCCGCCCACCGTATCCTGGCCTGTGGCCGGCACGATCATGGTAGAACCAACCGAAAGTGAGTCGAAGCAGGAATTAGACCGCTTCTGTGATGCCATGATTGCGATTCGGGAAGAGATTCGCGAAATTGAGGAGGGTAAGGCCGATCGCCACAACAATCTGTTGAAAAATGCGCCTCATACAGCACTGGCTCTCACCGAGGAATGGAATCATCCCTATTCCCGCCAACGGGCCGTCTACCCGACCACTTGGACAAAGGAAAACAAATTCTGGGCCGCTGTGGGCAGAATTGATCAGGCTTATGGCGATCGTAACCTGGTCTGCACCTGCCTACCCATGGAAGCGTACCAGGAGTAAGCGCTATGTACGCCCTCATCCCTCGCGACAAAATTCACCTTCCCGCCAGAGCCGTGCTGCGAATGCCCAGAACCTGGCAGGATTATTGCGCTTTACTGGATAGTCGGGGCGATGGCTCCGTACAAATTAAATACCGCAATGGCGAAATTCTGCTGATGGATCTATGCCTGGGAATTAAAGAAGGCACTACGCGCCTACCGGACTGAGAAGGCTTCGCTAAAGCGGCGAGTTATAGGTTCAATCAAGAACGTCAGGATGGATTTTTGGCGAGTCACGATCTCCCCGGTTGCTGCCATACCGGGTGTTAGTTCTACGGGCTTACCATGAACCTCAACACTATGTTTTTTCAGCTTAATCCGAGTTGGAAAAACTGGCCCGGTGGATTGACCATTCTCATTCTTTTCCACGATCGCATTGGGGCTGACTTTAATTACCTCACCTTCCACAATGCCAAACTCCTGATAGGGAAAGGTGGCAAGTTTGACTTTGGCTCGCTGTCCTGGCTTGATAAACCCAATATCCCGATTGAGAACTTTCACTTCCAGAACCACATCCTCACCCTTCGGTAGGATAGACAATAGTTCTTCACCCGTTTGGACTGGCCCTTTAGTAGCTTTAATCGAATACACCGTACCATCAAAGGGAGCCTCGATCCTGGCTCGTTCTCGTTGCTTACGGGCTGCCTCTAATTGGCCTCTGGTGGCGGTCAACTCTTCCTTACGCTTCGTCAGTTGCGTCAAAATCTCACTCTGGCGTTGCGAGCCTAGTCCCTGGGCTTTGCTGCTAGCGGCCTGATAGGACTGTTCAGCCTGACGGATGCGTTCTTGCTGAGCATCAATTTGTTTCTGCAACGAGACAACCTTATCCTCAGCATTCGTCACATTGTCTTTCGCCCGAATATATTCCAGCCGCGGCACAGCACTATCTTTCAACAGAGTTCTTAATCCAGCTTCTTGCTCTTTCGCATTGCGCAGATTTTCTTGAGCATTGATCAAGTTTTCCCGCAGTTGAGCCAACCGCGCTCTCGCCTCACTGATGATGGCAAATTGCTGTCTGGCTTCTGCTTCCGCTGCGGCCTTTTGTTCATCGAACGCTTTCAGCCGGGCTGCCAAAAATTCATCCTGTAATGGAGTACCTGTATTATTGGCTCCGGTACGTTCCGCATCGAGACGGGCAATATCTTCTTGAATCAAGCGGGAGGAGTTATCCAGGCGAGCAATTTCCGCTTCGATGACTTTGGTTTTTTCGGGTTCTACTTCTACCAGCACATCACCCTTTTTAACTACCTGCCCTTCTTTCACTCGTACCGCCTGAATAGTACCTCCACTGAGCGATCGCACCGGACGCACCTGAGTTGAAGGAATCAACTCCCCTTGCGCCACCGCCACTTCATCCACACGGCTCACAGCCGCCCAGGTAATAGCACCAAAGACCAGCAAACTGATTCCCCCAGCTAATAAGCGAGTGTATAGAGGTGGCAATTCCTGTACCGCTTTTCCTAATTCATAGGAGAGAGAATCCTCCGGACTGGCTAGTTGTTGTCTCGTCTGACGCGCCTGAGCAGGGGTGGCGGCTCCAGGTGGGCGGGATCCGGGCGTGGAGGATATAGAAACTTTCATCAAAACTCACTCTCTAAATCGGAAACAGGTACAAGCGGAAGATGTGGGCATCAGCGTCATTTTACTGCTACTAGATTAGCCAATCTCCTCTCATTGTGCGTGTAGTAGCTAGGGATCCCCTGGAAGTGGGGCAAGCTTCAACAGTTCTTGATAAATTCTCCCCTGCAAGCGCGATCGCTCGAACAAGGATTGAATAAGATAACACTAAGAGAATGCCCACCTGCCTACCTACACCCCACATTCATTGTTGTCGTGTTTCAACTGTTAAAGCCACTCGTCGAGGCATTGCAACCCCTTCTGGTTCCAATTTGTTTCCTATCAGCATGGGCGCTGATTTTTATCACGGCTTGGAGCGTGTGGACAGCCATTCGGGACACGGCAGTCCAGACGCGGGAAATGCATCAAATCCCCTGTGCGAACTGCCAATTTTTCACCAGTAACTATCATCTAAGGTGTACGGTACATCCGTCACTTGCCCTGACAGAAGCCGCGATCGATTGTCCTGACTACGAACCAACTGATCTGGTTTACAGGACGAAAGACGAACAACCTTCGTGAAATGCGTACCTGTAGTAGAGACGTTCGGGCAGAATACCCCTGCGATATGCCATTCACAGGTCTCAAACTTCACGAAAAGAGGATGATGCGATCGCACGGATCCCCTCATCATCCCATTCCCCTCTTTCCCTTAATCAGAATTAGCGTCAGGGTAGCGCTGGTTGGGAATTTGCTCGGCTTCTGGACACTCATCTGCAATCGCAGGTTCTACATTCCCCTTAGGCACCGAGGCTAACTTTTGAGTAACGGCACCAATACTCTCCAGGCGCACCATTTCTTCCCAGGAACAGGTTTCATCATCCTCTTCAGTTTCGTAACGCAGCGTAACCAGATCACCTTCGATGTCTAAAATCCGGGCACGCTCAATCCAGCGTTGCTGATCCCGCAAGAAAATCCAGACTTCGCGACCGTCACAACACAGTTGATAAATCTTGCGGTGTAGCATATTTGCTTCTCCTAAGCACTTGATTGGTCAACGACTCTTTAAACTTTTGCATGAGTGATAACTCGGAACCAGACTAGCGATCGCTAAAGGAATTTCCTGGTTCAGTAGCTAGCTCCCTAAACTATCATCTGCTAAAGGCAACCCTGGCTGGTTTGAAGTACAGGGTTAACAGGATTGGTATGGAAAATACTCATATAAAAAATCCCGGGAAAGCTTGAGCGTGGGAATGCAGCGTTAATAAAAAGTTTAGAGAACGCTCTCTGATGCTTTCGGAAGAAAAGTTTATCTAAGGTCATTGCTTGGTTAAGCTAATGGTTTTGGAAAATTTGACGTTGACAAGCAGCGAAAGATAGTACAAATAGATCATTATACCGTAGAATCAGAAGCCTTGCTAACCAGGTAGGGTTAGGCTTCTAAACAGTTGGTCACTCAGGTACATTGATTTTACCGCTATGTTACCCGCTCCAGTAAGAGTGAACCCTTTGATTCCAGGCATTTAACCTGTAGGAGGATTTAATCCTCTTAAGGATCGGATTGTACCAACTATTCTAACGGTTGTTAAGTTCTAACGGTTGTCAATAGCAATTCTCGACCACATGAGGTACTGCACATCCTTGCCAAGCAGGGGCTGAAGCCTCTGGTCTATACCTCACTTGAACTAGCAACACCATCAACAAAAACTTCATGAAATTATTCTAAAAGTGAGCCACTTGAAGAACTTCATGCTTAAATCTTCATCAAGGATGCGGATGAGGATTCAGCATGGATTCTAGCTGGGAAAAGCAACATAGGTTTTCTATCAGTTCCAAAAGCCTTGGAGTGTTAGGATTGGGTGCGCTCACCTGCTTAGGGGGGGGCATGGTAGCTACCAACCCAGGTCAGGCAGCTTATGAGGCCTTTGCAACGCAGCAACTTACCACCTATCTAGATCAAGAAGCCTGCGCAAAGGTACCTACGGCGTTTAATCTTAAACAGGAATGCCGCTCGCTCCTACAATCCTACCGTCCCCAAATTCAAAAAATCATTGCTGACGGTACACAACAACGCAATTTTGTATTCTTTAGCGTGTACACCACCGAATTGTCTGTCACGTCCTTCTTGCCCAAATACCGGGTACTTACGTTGGGAGTGTTTGATCGATTTTTGATCTATGACACCATGCAAGAGTAAAGCTACATCTCATTGAACCTTTTGAGGAGCAGAACTGTCTAATCGATCACATCTGATCCTGATGTCAGAGTATCCTCACGTTTGACAGTTCTAAAGTATGAAACTCAAATCTATTCTGCTTGTACCCGGTTTAATCGCTCTCACTCTCTTGATCGCGCTGCCCGTACTGCCAGTGTTAGCTCAGGTTGAATCCACTCCTGCTGCACAGCCACAAAAGCGGGCCAATAAATTGAATTTAACCGATGCGCAAAAGGCCCAACTGAAAGCTATTAAGGATAGAACAACGCAGCAGATTGCCAATGAAGTACTGACGGATACCCAACGGCAAACCTATCAAGCTGCGATCGCCAGGGGAGAAAGACCTGGTAAAGTAATACGCCAATTCACGCTGGATGCAGCGCAAAAGCAAAAGCTAGCCGCTATCCGTCAAGATAGCAAAGCAGCCATGGAACAGTTTATCCAAACCCTCCCTCCAGAGCAAAGACAGGCATGGCAGGCCAGACGTAACAAAATGCAAAATTGCGGCCAACGTCCACTCAACCGTCAACAACCCCCAGCACAAAGCCAGCCTTTGTAAATAAAAAGGAGAAACGTTCTAGCAGAGTGTCTCTCCAAACAACAGTTCTGCGTCATTCTCTAAGGGGTAAACGAACGTTTACCCCTTAGAGACACAAGTTACGGACTGGTGACGTTAATGGTCACGGTCACTGGTGAAGAAGACAGGACACCATTGGTAGCCCGGTATGTAAAACTATCAGTTCCCACAAATCCAGGATTAGGAACATAGATGAAAGAGCCATTATTGGGGTAATTTATCAACCGTCCATTCCTAGGAGTGGGTGGAACGCCAGGTATCAATGAAAGAGGCAACCCCACTGGATCAGTATCATTGGCTAACAATCCTGGTGCATCAATGGTCAGGGTTTGGCCTGCTGTCACACTATAGATATCTGTGACAGCAGTGGGGGCAGCCGCTACTGTAATGGTGGCCGTCGTGGGAGTAGATAGGGCAATGCCATCACTGGCTTGATAAGTAAAGCTATCCAAGCCCGAAAAACCGCTATTCGGCGTGTAACGGAACGTACCATCCGGGTTAAAGGTCAGGGTTCCATTCTGAGTTGTGGTATTGAGTGTCGCTGTGAGTACTGTACCGGGATCGGCATCGGTATCATTTAGAAGAATTCCCTGAGTAGGAATTACCGCCAGAGTACTCCCAGTTGCAGTGGTATAGCGATCGGGGTTGGCAGATGGGGGGGTATTAGGAGCCACCGAAATGGTGACCGTTGCGGCATTGGAAACTGTTAGACCATCACTAAACCGATAAACAAAGGTATCAACTCCCTGGAAGTTAGGATTGGGTCTGTAAATAAAGGAGCCATCTGGATTTAAGGTGGCCAAGCCATTAACTGGCCCGGTCACAACTGTTGCAGTTCGAGCATTGCCAGACCCATTCGGGTCGGTGTCGTTATTCAGAACTCCGTTAATCTGGCTCACAGTAAGCGTGCCGTTGGTTGCAGATCGATAGGTGTCAGAAACAGCAACGGGTGTGCTGACTGAACGGACGGAAATCGAGACCGTAGCAGTGTTAGAGATGGCCTGACCGTCACTAGCAGTGTAGGTAAAGGTATCCGTACCCTGGAAGCTGGCATTAGGAATATAGACAAAGGAGCCATTAGGACTCAAAGATAGACTACCGTTAGCTGGCTGGCTGACTAAATTGGCCGTTAGGGTAGGGTTATCTGCATCTGTATCATTCCCTAACACCCCAAGGACACCACCAGCAACTGTGAGTGGAGTTCCGACGATCGCAGTGTACCCGCTATCATTGCTGGCCACTGGAATAGCATTCACTCGAATACTGACCGTTGCAGTGTTGGAGGTGCCAGTTCCATCGGTAGCAACGTAGGTAAAGAAATCGCTCCCAAAAAAGCCTACATTCGGCGTATAAACCAAGGCTCCAGTCGGAGCAAGAGATAGAGTACCGTTGGCCACTGTACTGACTAAAGTGGCGGATAGTGGTCTGCCCTGCGGGTCTGTATCGTTGCTGAGGATACCAGGAGCTGCAATATTTAAAGAACTTCCTGCATTCACCGAAAGCGTATCATTGTTAGCCGTCGGTGTGGCTCCTGGAGTGACACTAAAGGTAACAGTGGCAGGAGCTGAGGTGCCGCCTAAGCTATCACGAGCCACATAGGTAAAGGTGTCGTTACCAGTGAAATTGGCAAGAGGAATGTAAGTGAAAGTACCATTCGGGTTGAGCGTGAAAGTAGCCGCATTCGCAGGGGCAACTAGCAGACTAGCAGTAAGAGGAATGTTGTTATCTGGGTCAGTATCATTGGTTAGCACATTCCCCACCGTTAAAGTGCTGTTAGCTGGGGTGGTAAAGGTATCACCATTAGCCACCGGAGGTTGATTGGTAGGGGTAACTGAAGTCACACTAAAGGTAACAGTGGCAGGAGCTGAGGTGCCGCCTAAGCTATCACGAGCCACATAGGTAAAGGTGTCGTTACCAGTGAAATTGGCAAGAGGAATGTAAGTGAAAGTACCATTCGGGTTGAGCGTGAAAGTAGCCGCATTCGCAGGGGCAACTAGCAGACTAGCAGTAAGAGGAATGTTGTTATCTGGGTCAGTATCATTGGTTAGCACATTCCCCACCGTTAAAGTGCTGTTAGCTGGGGTGGTAAAGGTATCACCATTAGCCACCGGAGGTTGATTAGGAGTCAGAGTAACAATAATGTTAACGGTGGCGGTATTAAGGGAGTTTAAGCTGCCGTCATTGGCCCGGTAGGTAAAACTGTCTGTTCCGGTGAAGCCTGCTCGTGGCACATAGGTAAATGACCCATTGGAGTTGAGGTTCAACGTACCATTAGCTGGGGATGAAACCAAAACTGCCGATAAATTAGAACTATCAATGTCAGTGTCATTTGCGAGAATGCCAGGAGTTGTAATCAAGAGAGAGCCACTGGAACCTGTTGTGTAGCTGTCATTTACGGCCACAGGTGGCTGATTGACAGGGGTAACGGTGATAGTAACGGTAGCGATGTTTGAGCTGGCTCCTAAAGCATCTGTTACCCGGTAGGTGAAACTGTCAGTGCCGTTGAAGTTAGTAATGGGTGTGTAGGTAAACGTACCGTTAGGATTCAGGGTGAAGGTAGCGGCGCTGGTGGGGCCAGCAGCCAGTTGAGCGGTTAAGGGTAGAGTAAAATCGGGATCGGTATCGTTCTCTAGGATACTATTGCTATTCAGTGTATTATTCTGCGATACACCATAGGTATCGTTGATAGCTATGGGAGCAACATTCACAGCATCGCCTACATTGACAAACAGGGTTTTAGTGTCAGATAGAGGTAATCCAGTACCGGTGTTGCCGTTATCGTTGACGCTAATGGTCACGCGATCGAAGGCATTGGTAAAGCCAGGGTAGCTGCGATAGGTGAGCGTAGCCAGCGCATCATTAATGGCAAATAGGGGGCCACTAAAGGTAAGGCGATTGCTAGGGGTGCCATTGCCCTGAGTGAACGTTAAGCCATTGGTGGATTGCAGGCTGACCAGACCATTAGCGGCTGTAATTGTAACTACCATATTGCCGCCTGCCGCATCCGGATCAGCAATACTCACGCCAACGATGGACAAATCTGTATCGGAGTTAACCGTGGGTGAAGTAGGTAAGGTAATGGTTGGCGGCTGATTAATGCCTAACACATTGACCGCGATCGTCTTAGAGTCTCCCAGGGCAGCCCCAAAGCCTGTATTACCGTTATCACTGACACTAATTGAAATGGCATCTGAGCCGCGGAAATTGAGATTACCCCGATAAATCAGCGTATTCAGGGCCGCATTAATGGCTGAGAGTGAGCCTGTAAAGATCAGCGTGCTATCCTGAGTTCCTGTTCCCGTTTGGAATGTTAGCCCATTGATTGAGCCTAAAGTCAGCTTGCCATTAGCAGCGGAAATCGCCACACTTAAATTTCCTGCTCCAGCATCCACATCTTGAACAGTAATGCCCGTAATCCTGAGATCGATATTTTCGTTAGCAGTCTGGGCAGGTGGAACGGTCAGAACCGGAGCATCGTTGACCGGAGTGACGGTAATACCTAGCGTCTTGGTATCAGACAGGGGAATGCCGCTCCCAGTATTGCCATTGTCATTAACGCTGATGATTAATGAATCGGGGCCATTAAAGTTGGGATCACTTTGATAAATCAGGTTATTAAGCGCGTTATTCACGGCAGACAGGGTGCCTGTGAAAACTAGATTCTTTTGTTTAATGGCATTGTTACCGCTCACATTCAGTCCAGCCGTGGAACTCAGAGAAACAACTCCGTTCACCGCCAAAATACTGGCTGTAACCAGTCCCGAATTCGCATTAGGATCAGCGATCGTAATACCCGCAATCGGGGAAGGAACATCTTCACTGACGCTCACTGATGCAGGAAGACTAATCAGAGGAGGCTGATTGACAGCAGAAACAGTCAGAGTCGTAGATTTCGAGTCGCCGAGGGGGCCACCCAACCCGGTATTGCCATTGTCATTGACACCTATGGTCAAGACATCCGTGCCCTGAAACGTCGCATTACTCCGGTAAACCAGGGACTGCAGGACAAAGTTGATCAGATCTAGCTGACCACTGAACGATAGCATTGAAGTGCCATTTCCCTGCAATCCAGTGAGGTTATTTGTCCGGCCTAAGGTGAGAGTTCCGTTTTGTACCGATAGAGTAACCGTTAAAGCACCTGCTCCGGAGTCTGGATCAGCCACTTGAATGCCACTGATTAGGACGTTGGTGTTTTGATCCAGGGTGAGCGAACCAGGAACAGTTAATACAGGAGAGTCATTAACAGGGGTAACGGAAATGTTAAAGGTCGTCGTGCCAATGCTTCCTCCGACTCCATCGGTAACCGTAAAGATAAAGCTATCGCTGGTCGTTTCGCTCCCGCTATGGATGTACTGAATTCGGTTGCCACTATCGAGGTCGGCTTGAGTGAAGGTGGTTCCAGGTGTAGCGATCGCCCCATTGACTGACAGAGTGCCGCTCGTTGGTAAACTGCCCAGGGTATAGATTATTTGAGCAGCAGTGTTATCATCATCCGTGACTCTTAACTGACTGCTGGTAAGATTGGCTGTCCCCTGTTCATTCACAGATAGAGGAGCATTGGTCGCTAATACGGGTAGATTATTGACACTGATCCCCAAGGAGTAGGGACTGCGATCGCCCGCGTTATTGGGAATAACCTGAATGTAGTAAGTTCCTGCAGCTAAAGTTCTAGCAATAAACTCAGGTGTTAAGTCAGGGGCCGCCACAGTTTGAAGGATACCGCCATTTTCATCCAGCAATTGCAGATCTAAATTGGCCGTAAAGCCAGTGAGAGAGAGATTAACCTGACTACTGCTCCCCAGAGTGAATTTGTAGAAGTCTGTGCTAACACTGCTAATGGTGTTCTGATAGCTGCCGGTACCCGTTACATTGGTACCCAGATCAAACGCCGTTGCCAGAGTATCACCAGCACTATCGATCGGATTCGGTTCACCCAGTGCTTTATAGGGAGCTGTGGAGATCCAATCAGATAGGGCAGGGGGTAAGAAGTAGGCACTGACAAAGCTGACTCCATTGAGTAGCCAAACTCCATTCTCCGTCGTACTATAGTTGCGCCACAGGAGATCAACAGAGCCGTCATTGTTAAAGTCATCTGTCCCCACGATGAACCAGTCCGATGGAATATTACTGGATAGAAAAACACTTGAGGATAGGCTGGTACCATCCATTAGCCAAAATCCGGCTAACTGATCCTGGCTATTTTGCCAAACGATATCTGGCTTTCCATCTTTATTAAAATCGCCAACTCCGGCGACTCGCCAAACGGCAGGCACCCCCTCAGAGATAATCCAGGGATAAACAAATTGGGTGCCATTCATGGCCCAAATACCAACTATCCCTGCAGCATCATTCCGCCATAACAGATCCGTTTGGCCATCTCCTGTAAAATCGCCAGTTCCTCCTACATACCAACCCAGAGAAACCGCAGGCATCGGCACAATGGATGTAACACTGACTCCATTCATCAACCAGATTTGGGTTGATCCAGTATTAAAATTTCTCCAAAAAATATCGGATTGACCGTCGTTATTAAAATCTCCGGTTGCATCGGCGACCCAGCCAGCCCCTGGGTTAGAAGTGAGTAATTGCGTCGAGGTCAAGCTAGCACCAGTCACTTGCCAGATGCCCGTCTGATCTGTCACTGGATTCCGCCATAGAATGGCACTGTTGATGGCATTGGTTCCCTTCGTGACATTCAGGGTATAGTTAGCGATCGCAACCGACGGAGCAGCCGTGACCCGAATGAAGTAAGTCCCTGGATCTAATATTGTGTTGATGGACTCAGCCAAATTCCCTGAGTTGGCCGATCGCTGGGGAACGCTATTAACGGTCAACAGATTGCCCTCACTGTCCAGAAGGGCGACATCTGCATTGGCATCCAGATTAGTGAGTGACAAATCAACACTGCTGCGGGTGAGCAGGCTAAAGCGGTAGTAATCGCTTGTCGTAGAAGTGACAAGGTCCATGAAACTCTGAACACTTGTAGTCAGATTCAGCGTTGTAGCGGTAGCAAGAGAGTTTCCGGCGATATCTGGCATAGCTAATAACCCTGTACTGGCATAGCTATTCTGCCCTACCAAGGATTTTTCGATAACAAAGTTACTTCAGATTTTCCAAAGTTTTTCCGTAAAAACTTTACAGAACCTCAGCCATCCAGCCTTCAGGGACTTGCGCGAAAATAAAATCCCACGATGCGTTCCGGCTAGCGACTAACACATCCTACAGCCGGTAGATTATTTAACGGCAAATCCCTAAGCTATAGTGAGCAAAAATCAGACTAACGGATACCCTCCAGATACTCCCCATCCAGTAGAAAGGCCCCGTTAGTAAATCGCACACTCCAATAATTCCCCGGTTTGCGGCCCAGCACTACCCCCTCCTCTCCCACCGAAAGTACTGTCGAGGGTCGGAGCATAGGCATTGGATCCGCAGTTTTTACATAGGACGGCAACCGGATTAGGCGGACGCGATCGCCAACAGCAAATTCCTGAGACATAGACCACCTCTACGGTACCTGCCAAATTTTGCGGTGATACTGGTCTGGTTCGGCGTAAGGATCTTCTACCAGATGATCATGGGTGTGACCGTGACTATGGGAATGGTGGTGAGCCTGATTGTGACTATGGCCGTGGCTGTGAGCAGCATCATAATGGGAATGAGCGTGGCTATGGCTGTGAGCATGAGCATGCGTGTGAGGACTGGTGCCATTGCCAACAAGAGCAGCTAACCGGAATTTGCACATCTCACAATTCATCTGTACCTGGCCCAGTTGCGTTTCAATTTCCCGCTCTCGTAACACAGCAAACAGGTCGGGATGCAGCCCCATTTCGGGTAAACACACCATATCGATGTCGGGATAGATCTGTTGCTGCTGGGCCGTAAGATCGAAAATTTTCTTGACCAACACCCCGGTAAACAGAAAGTAAGGCAACACAATAATCCGTTTGGGTTGGTACAGGCGGGCACGACGAAAGCCTTCTTCTAAACGGGGGTGGGTAATGCCAATAAAGCAAGTTTCAACGGTACTGAAACCACTGCCCTCCCAGAGAATCCGGGCCATCTTGTACACATCCCCGTTTGCATCCGGATCGCTGGAACCCCGACCCACAAAGAGCAGCACAGTATCAGCACGAGAAATGGTATGGGGATTGTGGCTGGGTTGATCCAGTTCATTCAAGCGCGATCGCCACAGGTCTACAATTCCCGGAGTGATGCCAAAGTGTCGTCCATAGTGAAACTGCAATTGGGGGTGCCGCTGTCTGGCGCAATCCAGTTCATTGGTGACATCCAATTTGTTATGACGAGCGGCAAATAACAAAACCGGCAGAATCGATAGTTCGGTATAGCCCTGTTCAATACAGCGATCGACCCCGTCTTGAATGGTGGGTTCTGTCAATTCCAGGAAACAGGGAACCACAGGCCGAGAGGTATCCATAGCCTGATAGGCGGCTGCAAAATCCAGTAACCCCTGTCGTCCCTCCACATCACGGCTACCGTGCCCAACCAGTAGTAGGGGACGCTGAATGGGTAAGGGGGAAAGTTGAGTCTGAATAATCGGCTGGTTGTGTGAAGAGGTGGATCGAATCGGATGAGAGATTACCATGAAACGGACAACTCCTTTCCCGTGCTACGCAGGAAATAGAGTGAAAAAGCAGGAGACAGGCGTTCTGGCTTGCGAAGTTTTGGATTTTGGATTTGCGATTTTCGATTTATAAACAGGAACTTTCCTAATCCAAAATTTAAGCATCCAAAATCTAAAATCACTCACAGTTGCGGCACAGCGCCGGACTCCTTACACTCAAGTCACTGGACTTTCCCTGTCACCCTACTGTTCACATTTGCCCCGTTATCTTAGCGTATTGCGTGGTCTAGCAAAATCCGGTGGAAGAGGGTGAGAACCCCAATCCCCGATCTCTGATCCCCAATCCGATGTCCCTACGAAAAACCGTTAACTTTTATCTGGAAGACACTGAAACCCCCCTGGGCAAGGCGATTAACCTGATCATTACAGGGTTGGTATTGCTGTCCTCGGCCATTTTTGTAGCAGAAACATATTCCCTGCCGGAGGGGGTGCGATCGCGCCTGGAGCTACTCGATACTTTCATTCTGTGGGTGTTTGCGATCGAGTATCTCGTTCGCTGGTGGGGGACCGACAATAAAATTAAACACGTCTTCAGCCTCTACTCCATCATTGATCTACTAGCCATTCTGCCCCTCTTAATTGGCACCTTTGACATTCAATTTATTCGAGTTTTTCGCTGGTTTCGGGTTTTGCGATTGCTCCGGTTCATCGAGGGCAAAACCATCTTTGGCTATGTCAGTAGTGAAGACAGTAGAATCTTTGCTCGGATTCTGCTTACCCTATTCATCATCATCTTTGTGTTCTCTGGTTTGATTTATCAGACGGAGCATTCCAGGAATCCGGAGAAGTTTGGGACGTTCCTGGATGCAGTTTATTTTGCGGTCGCTACGATGACGACAGTTCGCTATGATGATGTGACTCCAGCCACCGAAATGGGTCGTTTTCTCACCATCCTGATGATTCTCACAGGGATTGCTCTAATTCCCTGGCAGTTGGGAGATTTGATTAAACGACTGGTGAAGACGACGAATAAAGTGGAAACCATCTGTCCCGGATGCAATCTGGCCTACCACGATGAGGATGCCCAATTTTGCAAGAGCTGCGGTACGAAGTTAGAGAAGGGCCGCCCGCTGATTTAAATCTTGTCCAAGTCCAGAACCGGAGTTTCTCTGATCGGCAAACGACCGTTCTCTAGTTGGACTTGGTTTAGGACTGTTTTCAATTGACCAGTTTCAACGTTCCGGTCTGCACATCATGCAAAAGCCGATTAATAGAGAGCCGTTCTTCCTGACTAATCTGACGATCGCAGAGCAGCAGAGAGGCGAGTTGCAGGTGTTGCTGGCGTGTCATTTGCCGGGACGTAAAAATGTGTTCAAGGGTTTGTTTGACCTTCAACCTCCCTTGATCTGAGCCTGTTCGCATAGGATCCTCCTGAAACCCCTGTCGCTCCGCCTTGCATATCTTTTCTTTCGCTTTAGTTTTCCCTGCCCTAACCTCAATTCATCGCTGAACTGCTCCCCAACTTTCGTGGTGACTTGCTGGGTAGGGTCACAATCGGGTCAAAAATTCGGAGTTGTTGAGGTAGCAGATGGCAACGATCGCAGCCGATAGAATAAAGGATGATCAGCCCTGAAGAGGAGACACATCCATGCAGGTTTATCGACTGCCAGCCCTATCAGATAATTACGTGTTTCTGTTACACGACCCAGTCAACAATGTGGCAGCAGTGGTTGATCCAGCAGAAGCGGCTCCGGTCTTGCAGCAGTTGCGGAAATTAGGAGCCAGCCTGATCGCGATTTTCAACACTCATCATCACGGCGACCATGTGGGAGGAAACACCGAGTTGTTACAGCATTTTCCTGAAGCGGTCGTGTACGGAGGAGCCGAAGACAAAGGCCGCATTCCGGGGCAACGGGTGTTTTTGCAGGAGGGCGATCGTATTTCCTTTGGCGATCGAACGGCTGAAATCTTTTTCGTTCCCGGTCATACCCGCGCCCATATTGCCTACTACTTTCCCCCAACAAACTCAGACGAACCGGGTGATCTCTTTTGTGGCGATACTCTCTTTGCTGGTGGTTGTGGTCGCCTGTTTGAAGGCACTCCCAGCCAAATGGTTAACTCACTTGGCAAACTCCGTCATCTGCCAGACAATACCCGCATCTGGTGCGCCCATGAATATACTCTGAAGAACCTGCAATTTGCCCTGATTGTGGATAGCCAAAATGTAGACTTACAAACCCGACTGGCAGAAGTTCAGGCTGCCCGTCACCGTGCTGAAGCCACAGTGCCTTCCCTGTTAGGTGTAGAGAAACGCACCAATCCTTTCCTGAGATGGGATGATCCCGTTCTCAAAAAGGTCGTCAAAGCCGAGAATGACATCCAGGCTTTCTCCCGATTACGTGGGATGAAAGATCATTTTTAGCAACTGCCGATTGATATTCCCGAATGACGGATGACAAGTGACGAAGTCAGCCTGAGTGTAAAAAATATTCCTGCCCGATCCTTAATTTCCAGTTCTAGAATTTTCAGTTCTAGTCAAAATAGAACAGCGTCACAATTTTCCGTTGTTCTTCTGCATCCTGACAGGTTTTTAGCAACGTCACACTGTCATGAAAGGCAAAGCAGATCAGTTGCTGGCAGCGGGTAATAATTTCCTGGTTACAAATGGCACTGGCCTCAGCGAGAGACATCGTATCGTTGTCTGGGTTTTCGACCAGATGCATCACTTGTTCCAACTGCTCGCGTGATTCCCGGGGTTGACGCTCCAAACTTTGGGGCAGAATCACGGTCAGCAAAGATGGATCAGCCCGCATGGCTCCTCGAATGGCAGCCAGATTCGTCCCGGTTGCACCAGACGTGATCAGTCGATTGCCCTCCAACACCAGGGCATAGCTCATGATCTCAATCAGCTTTTGATGGGTAATCGGAACGTGACGCGATCCTAGCAAAGCAATCCGCTTAGAACCTGTTTGCTGAATGGTCGCTAATTCTTGCAGGAACTCATCGACTTTCGGGATGTTGATTGACTGACTCAAAAGATGCAATCCGGCTGAAGGACGCAGATATTGTAACAGAGAGAGAAGTCTCCTGTTCACTCCTCCCAAATCTCCGTGTTCTGGTTCCCGATCCTTAAATCCCCACTCTAGCGATCGCGTCCCTCTCGCTCTAAAATTGGATTTAACATTTTGATACTTGAGGAACTGATGGCAGAAACACTTCTCTTCAATGCCCTGCGTGAAGCGATCGACGAGGAAATGGCAAAGGATCCAACCGTACTGGTGATGGGGGAAGATGTGGGGCACTATGGCGGTTCCTACAAAGTCACCAAGGATTTGTACAAAAAATATGGTGAGTGGCGGCTGCTGGATACGCCGATCGCCGAAAACAGTTTCACAGGCATGGCCGTGGGAGCCGCGATGACTGGCCTGCGTCCGATCATCGAAGGCATGAACATGGGCTTCTTACTGCTGGCCTTTAACCAAATTGCTAATAACGCCGGGATGTTGCGGTACACATCGGGTGGCAACTTTAAAATCCCCATGGTGATCCGGGGGCCAGGAGGAGTCGGACGACAGTTGGGCGCAGAACACTCCCAGCGACTAGAGGCTTACTTCCAGGCCGTTCCAGGACTCAAAATTGTGGCTTGCTCTACTCCCTACAACGCCAAAGGCTTACTGAAATCAGCCATCCGCGATGACAATCCAGTGCTGTTCTTCGAGCATGTACTGCTCTACAATCTGAAAGAAAATTTGCCAGAAGGCGAATATTACCTGCCTCTGGATAAAGCAGAAGTGGTGAGATCAGGCAGCGATGTCACAATCCTGACTTACTCCCGGATGCGGCATCACGTTATACAAGCAACCAAAACACTGGAAAAACAGGGGTACGATCCAGAGGTGATTGATCTCCTGTCGCTCAAACCGTTGGACTTTGAAACGATCGGAGCCTCGATTCGCAAAACTCACCGGGTGATTGTGGTGGAAGAATGTATGCGTACCGGAGGAATTGGAGCCGAGTTGATCGCTTCCATTAACGACCGCTTTTTTGATGAACTGGATGGCCCTGTGATCCGGTTGTCATCTCAAGATATCCCGACACCCTATAACGGCACCCTGGAAAGTCTGACAATTGTGCAACCCCATCAGATTGTTGAAGCAGTTGAAAAGATCGTTAACCTGAAGGTTTGAGTCACAAAAGTAGCAGGAGTGCTATTATAGAGTTTGCAAATGGCGAGCGTAGCCAAGTGGTTAAGGCAGCGGATTGTGGTTCCGCCATTCGTGGGTTCGAATCCCATCGTTCGCCCTGGATCTCCCACTTGTTGAGCATCATCCTTGGCAGAAATCAAACTGTCGTAATGGCGTTCATCGTTACCTTGTCCTCATCGCACCAGATCGGTTGTGATTGGCTGTTTTTTGTTTATGTAGCCTGCTATCTGAAATAGGGGATTAGCGAGAAGTTATGAAGCGATCCGATTCAGAAAGAATGATGGCATCAGGTTCGGTGTACGATCGCAACACTCTTTCCCTTGCATAGACTCGGTTGAACCCTCGCTCGTTGCTTTCAAATCCCCTGATGACATGGATGATCAGACTCATTGCTTTAATGCTAGTCCTAACCCTTAGTCTGGTTTTACATCCTACCCCTGTTCAGGCCGCGATCGCTCAACCCGATCGCATCCCTCTTACCCTGGAGTTGTTGCAGGATAGGTTGCGGAATCCAATTCAAAGTGATGGCTTGCCCACGGTGGATTTGCATGGTTTAGTGATTGATCTGCGCCCTGAAAATAAAGAATTTCGGGATCAGTTTTACCGTCTGGTACAGGCTCAGATTCAGCGACCCGGAACTCCCATTGGTCTGGATCTCAGCTATTCCCTGATTCAGGGAGACTTTCAGGTGAGCCAGTTGGGGCTCCGAGCTCCCCTTTATGGACAGGCGCTGACTCCGATTTTTTCCCCCACAGAGCAGGAGCAACTGCAGCGCGATCGTCGCCGCTTGTCTCAACTGGGCAAATTGTCCAAATCACTGCTATCCACTGCCAATCCCGATCTTCAAGCAACAACCTTGCAAATCACCGTATTTCGCGGACCACTCAAGTTGATGCAGTCCCGGTTTCTGGGAGTTGCTGATTTCACCAACACTTTTTTTCTCAACCGGGTGGAGGCTCAAGGCGTACAATTCGCCCAAATTTCTGATTGGTCTCAAAGCCGGTTCAGCCAGCCCACTAGCTTTGCCGGAGCCATGTTTGCCAGAGAGGGACGCTTCCGCAGTAGTATCTTTTTTGCGAAAGCGGATTTCGATCAGGCCCAATTTCAGGGAGAGGTGAATTTTCAAAGCAGCGAGTTCCAGGCGACTGCCAACTTTAATCGGGCTGTCTTTCAGCAAACGGCCAACTTCACCCGGATTCAATGGCAGGGCAACGCGGATTTTGCACAAACTCGCTGGCAGGCTCAGGTTTTCTTTAGCCGTGGTACTTTTAGTAGGGCGTTGTTTCTGGCAGATGCTGTATTTGAAAAAGCAGCCCTATTTCGAGAAGTCAGGTTTAATCAGCCCGTTAATTTACGAGGTGCCACCATCCTTAATCGGGCTGATTTTGGCTATGCTGGGTTTGCTAGGGGAGCTTATCTCAATGTTCCTGGCCTCAGATTTGACTCTGATCAGGCCAAAATTGTTGGTAATCCGGGTCGGATCGGGCGGTATATTTCTGTTCCAACCCTGGAAGGTAATGAAAATCTGTTACGCGAGTTAGTCAGAAATTTCCGTCATTTAGAGCAAATTCCAGATGCCAACCAGATTGAGTACACGCGGGAGCGGCTCCGGCTTAAGGAATTACGCCAGCAAGTGGTTGGCATTAACATCAATACGGCTCCCCCCGCTCTGTTGACCCAGATTGGCTTCACGGTAGAGCAGGCTACAGAGATTGTTCGCTATCGTGCCCGCAGTCCCTTTCGCAGTACGACCGAGTTGTTGTCTCTGGGAGCGATTGATTTAGCGACGTTCATTAATGTGCGCGATCGCATTCTGGCCAAAGAAATGATGTCCTCCCCTCAAGAGGTTTGGAGTCGGATCACAACTGGCTTATCTTGGGTAGGGCTGGGACTCCTGCTGTTGCTGAGTCGGTATGGCACCAATACCTGGCTGATTTTTGGCGTTGGCTTGGTGGCGATCGCCTACTTTGGCGTACTGTTCTGGTTTGTAGATCGATGGCGACGACTCACCCCCACCCCAATTCTGCCTTCACCTAGTGAGACGGTGTGGGTCATGAGTGGGTTCAGTTTCCTCTGTGTGGCGGGATTCAGCGCGATCTTGCGGAATGCCGAAAATCCTTTGTTAACCCTGCTGAGCGTGGGCGCGATCGCCGTTCCTATTCCCACCCTGCTGCTGATTTTGCTATATCAGCAGGGCCGCTATCATCCCATGATGGATACCAGCTATTTCACGGAAGAAGGATCTCTCCGGCAACTTCGTATCCTGATTGGGCGGCTGCCGGTAATTCCTCGTCATGAGATGTTCCGCGAACGCTATATGCCCATCCTCTGGGAACGCCGCTGGAGTTGGTTGAATTATTTCGACTTTAGTTTCAACAACTTGCTCAAATTTGGCTTTAATGATATTCGCTTACGGGATGAAAATATACCAGGATTAATCACCACTCTGGTTTGGTATCAATGGTTTCTTGGCATTCTCTATATTGCCCTATTGCTCTGGACTTTATCACGCACTATTCCAGGGCTAAACTTGCTGATTTATTTCAAATAAGCCGGCCTGGGGGCAAAAGGCAGAAGAAAAATGGTCAATCGCCTTACCGATTCAAAAAGCGATCTAAAATTTTTGCTTTTTGGGCATTGCTCAGTTCAGGTAAAGCCACCCCCGCTCTTTCGTCCTTACCATCAGAAGATTGGAGGAACATATATGTTTCTCGATCGCTACTGGACAGGGCTACTTCTACTCGATCATCACTGCCTTCATTGAGATGAGTAGCAGCAGCCTGAGATGCTGCAGATAGGTCAGCAGCCCATTGGTTCAAACCAAATGACTGCAAAACCTCTGTCGAAATACTTGCTGACTGACGACTGCCCTGGCACAGGAAAAACATGAATGACAAACTACCCAAGCGAACGCGATCGCCGTCTTTCAGCAGCACCGGACGACGGACAGGTTCGCCATTCACATAGCTGCCGTTGGTACTATTCAGATCCATCAGGTAAAAGCCCTGACCTTCTACATACTGCACCAGAGCATGACGGCGAGATAGGCGTTTATCAGGGATAGGGATGCCAGTCTGGCGATCGCGTCCAATCACCCAGCAGTTCTGAGGCTGCATCAATATCTGAGTTTTATCATCCAGCAAATTTGTAATCAAATGGATATGGTTCCTTTGAATCACTCCCTGCACAAATTGCCAGTTTCCACGAGTTCGACAACGATTATCTGAATTCTCCAAATCCAGAATTTCGTCCAAAAGCTCTCGATGATGTTCATACAGCTTGAGGAAGACCCGATATAGTCCTAACCGCTGATCCAGATCGGGTATCTCTGACGGGTCTGACAGTTTGGACATCGGTTTTGAGTCAAACATAGTAGAAAGTTCAGACAGAAGAATATAAGATTTGGCGTGGAAAAGGCTTCAGGCGAATTTATTAAGGAAAACAGGTGTTTCAACCTTGTCCAAGTCCAGAACCGGAGTTTTTCTGATCGGAAAACGACCGTTCTCTCGCTGGACTTGGTTTAATTTTTGTTTAATGTACGCTGGTCAGGGCAGCCCCTAACAAAAGTAGACAACCTGCAGCAACTTTTTTAGCCGGAGAAGTTGAATATTTATGTTCATCCTGGCTCTTCATGTCTAATCGTTCCTAAGATAGAAATAGCTACAGAGTTGATCCTAGTTCTAAACAGCATCTTTTTTAACCCTTATTCTCAGTGTGATGTGGCTCTGGCTATCCAAAAATGGCAGAGTAAACGCTGTTAGGAGAGGGTAGAGGCAAAGGGTAAGGTTTCATGCTTTTGGTTATTAGGGCTGACAACAGTAGCTGTGCATCTACTCGCTCGAATTCTGAAACGTTTTATTCATCAGCATAGCGGCAATTTATCCTGACTTTGATCACACGATCGCCGGATAACGGAGGTTGCGGGGTGTAGCTATTGCCGGAGACGATGTGCCGTTCGTTTGCATGCAGCTAATGAAAACTTTTGTTCAGTCATCTACCCCAGGTTCCTGGTCTAAGCCCCCATTGGAATTGACAGCGTTACAGCAAGCGGCTCATCCAGGGGAACAACACCCTTTACCAGACGGCACCATCTGTAAAGGTGAAGCTCATTTACCACTTACTCCGGAACGAGTGGGACACTATGCAGACCCTCTGGCCCCTTAAAGGAAAGAGATTTACTCTCCTTGGCTAATCTTTTTCAGCGAGATGATATGTACGACATTGAAGTAGATTTGAATCAAATGCTATTGCGACTATTGCCAGAGCCATGTTGGGAAGAAGATCTGTTTGAATTTTTGAGAGATTTTCTATAATCAGAAGCTCTGATTTAAGAGGATGTTTGAGCAGTGGCGATCGCCCTGCGTAGGTGCGTGGCATTCGGCCAACGATCCCTAAAAACTACCGCAAAACTGTTACCCGAATGCTACACCCTTAACAGCAAGGGTATAAACTATGGTTCTGGACTGAGACAAGGATTAAATACCAAAGCGATCGCTCTCAAATGAGAAAGAGAACGATCGCTTTTAGGACAAACCTTTGAGGTTTATTCAACCAGATTTAGACGGTTGCATCATCGCAACTGGCCTGACGCAACTAGCTCTACAGGATGGGAATGAGCGACGTAACGCTTTTTAGTTTCTACTCCCATCGCTAAATCTGGCATTTCTTGCCAGCAATGAGGACAAAACCAATACACTGTACTGTGGCGGATATGGCGTAGAAGAACGCCAGAACAACAAGGGCATCTGTTCATAATCTTTTTGAAATCCGCTTAGTAAACGGAGAGGAATGAGTAAGAAAACTTCATTTAAGGTGATCTATATTAAACTGTAGGATAGCCCCAAGAGGGGAACAATCTATCTAAAGAAACAGTAATTTTTCGCTCTTTTCAATTACAGTAATATTCCGTATTCTTGACTCGAAGTGCTTGTATTTTTAGAAACTACTCCTCTACGGAGAAAGTCCTGCCCAGGGGATTCTGCGCCCAAAATCTTGTTGTGTCAGAAGAAATGCAATCTTATTTAAAGTTTTATTTTAACTAAAAATTTCTTAATACTTAAAAATCCTTCTTTACAATAGTTGCTGCGATTAACCTTGTCCAAATCCAGAACCGGAGTTTCTCTCATAAAACAACGACCGTTCTCTCCTGGACTTGGTTTATTTCGTGAATTCAGAGAGATTTCAATAACGCCTCAGCAAGATAGTGATATTGCTCTATGCGGTTGTAGAGTTGAGCCGAAATTCTTAGTAATCTGCCTTGCTGCTGCCAGGGCACGATCGGTACTTCAATATGATGGTGCTGCAGCAGGTGGTTGTGCAGCACCGTTGCATCTCCGTCTGGTAGGGGAACAACCGCCAGGGAACCCAGCATTTCCTCTGGGCAGGGAGGAGGTACCTCTAAGGCTTGACAAAGTACCTGTCGGGCCGCGATCGCCAGTTGATGGTTCCGCTGCATTACTTCAGGCCATCCTCCCGGTAACAGCGATCTCATAAACCGGATAGCCTCTGGGACACAAAGATAAGCCGTTGGATCATCCGTTCCCATCCAGTCAAATTCCAGATGAAAGCGCGATCGTCCCGTCCGAGGATCATTGGCCCCGTGACTGATCGTAAGGGGATGAATCGCAGATTGGCGATCGCGCTGCACATATAAAAACGCTGCCCCTTTGGGAGCACAAACCCATTTATGGCAATTTCCCGTATAAAACGTAGCGCCCAATTGAGATAAATTTAGCGCTACCATTCCCGGCGCATGGGCACCATCAATTAACGTTTCTACACCCCGTTTTTTCAACTCATTGACCAGCGTAGCAATTGGAAAAATTAGACCCGTTTGACTGACCACATGATCCAACAATGCCAGCCGCGTCCTTGGAGAAACTCGCTGTAATACAGCTTCTACCACTTGTTCAGGTGAGTCGATCGGAAATGGAATCTCGGCCACAACAACCTGCCCCTCTTCCCGCTCAGCCACGTAATTTAGAGCATTGCGACAGGCATTATATTCCTGATTCGTCGTTAACAATTCGTCCCCTGGTTGAAAGCGCAGCGATCGTAGCACCGCATTGACTCCCGTTGTTGCATTTGGGACAAACACCAGATCCGCAGGCTCAGATCCCACAAACGCTGCTAACTCAGACCGGGCCGCATCTAGCAGGGATTCAATATCTGTGCCCAGAAACTGCAATGGTTGCCGTTCCATGCGCTCTCGCCAGCGCTGTTGAGCTTGCAACACTGGCATCGGACAGGCTCCGAAGGACCCATGATTCAAAAAAGTAATCGCAGGATCTAATGACCAAAACTGAGCCAGTTCAGCACTGGAAGGACTCAGACTCGGTATCTCATCCTTCATGATCGGTTCTTGCAGTGAATGTTAACTCCCCAGGCTGGATTCGAACCAGCGACCAATCGGTTAACAGCCGACCGCTCTACCACTGAGCTACTGAGGAATGTCGCGGATCCTATAGTATCGACAAGTAGATCATTTTGACAAGCTTTTCCAGAAAATTGCCTCAGAAATCCTCCAGATGCGTTTCTTGTACCTCGTATTCCGTGCCTCGTGCCATTTTCTAACCACTCACAATTCCGGACCATTGTGCTTTCTTTTCCTGACTGCGACGGTAGGAAAAAAAGTGTTCAGGATTTTGATAGGTGCAGTGAGGCGCGATCGCCACCTGTTCTGGCCGAACTCCCAGTTGCTCCAATTGCAGCGCATTTACTCGGCGTACATCCAGTCGCACCCGTCCCGGTTGAGGATCGTCCAGAATCGGAGAATTGGGCAACTGGTGAAGAATGGTTACCGCCTTCTTAAGCTCTGTC
Source organism: Leptodesmis sp. (assembly GCF_052746595.1). Classification (NCBI taxonomy): domain Bacteria; kingdom Bacillati; phylum Cyanobacteriota; class Cyanophyceae; order Leptolyngbyales; family Leptolyngbyaceae; genus Leptodesmis; species Leptodesmis sp. The sequence continues at coordinate 610 of NZ_JBRAGO010000034.1, read as the reverse complement.
GTATCCAGGGCTGCGATCGTCGCCCCCACTTCCACCGCGACCTGCTCTGACACCTGATACACTTCACCCGCGATCGCTGGCCCCATTGCAATTCGTAGATCCTGTAGCCGGCTCCCCTGGGCCTGTAAGCGGGCGATCGCCTGGGGAAGAATTTTCAAGGCTGTCCCTCGCCATCCAGCATGAACCGCCGCTACCTGGCCAGTTTGAGCATCAGCAATTAACACAGGCGTACAATCTGCACTACAGACCCAAACGGATTGTCCACCTTGTTCCGTGATCAGTCCATCAGCAGCAGGGATCCCAATTCCAGGAGAGGCTGAACCGTCTGGTTCTTGTTCCGTCAGCATCACCTCAGAGGGGGCCAGTACGATATTGCCATGCACCTGTTTTACCCGATAGGGCTGGGCAGTGGGATGCAAGATCTGGGTTAATTCTGCAGGCGATCGGGGAGCGTAGTGTTGCGTGAAGAAACCGTGGGGCCACGAGTCTAATAAACTGCAAGTGAGATAGGGCAGATTGTTCCAGGTACGCCAGTGCCAGGTATGCATGGGAAACAAAGTTGAAAAAGGGTGGTCTGCGAGTCCATGCTACCGCAGGCAGGGGGTAAGTG